>CAZQUK010000319.1:0-4111 GCA_964596435.1 uncultured Oligoflexia bacterium | reverse complement strand
TTGAGCGGTTCAAGCGAAGCGTATCAAACCCCCAGCTCTGGCTGGGGGTCATGATCAAACAGTAAAAGCATTAATGTTTTGAATTAAGTGTATTTTTTTAAGCTGCCCAAATAACCGACCAAGTATTGGCCCGTGTTGATTTTTATATATAACCCCTAAGTTTTCAGCCCTGTATATGTCATGCCAGACAAGTGCCGCGCAAAGCATGCCCCAATCAATGCTTAGTTTTTCAAAATCAATTATTAGTTTTGCAAATTTTATGGTTCTGAAAATGTGATTTATGTCGTGCGCAGGGTCAATACTTGTTTGCATAAGCGCAAGCCCTTGTGCGATAAATTTATTTACTTCATTATTGTGAACATTGTCGGAGTCTTGGGTTAATGAATTAAAAATAATATTTTTTATATCCAAAAAAGTATCAGTATCAGGCGCTGGGGTGCAGGATATGTAAAGCGTGTCTTTTATAAGTTTTTCATCATGGTTAATTTTAAGATTAAGAAGATTTTTGGTTTTTTCGTTAATTGATTTATCGGGATTAAAAAACTCCTGCAGCCATACTTGTGCCCCAGTGAAATCATATTCTTTTGGGTCAAAATAAAAATAATTTTTAAGCATGCTTTGTTGATCCCGGGGCTTTTTCTGGATTTATTCTTAGACTATTTTATCAAAGAATTGACGACAAGAAAAATAACAATTAATAAGAGGGGGCCTGAAGGCGGGGTTGGGCAATAAATGCTGAAAATTTAGCATTTATAGGTGATGTATAATGATAGCTGTGATATTTTACCATCTGATAATGACGCGTTACATAAAGCTAGTATCTATTTTTTTAGTTCTTTTTGTTTTAAATCAATCTTCATTTGCGGGAAGAATTGTTGCCGTTGGTGATTTACACGGAGACATTAATGCCACAATAAGTGTTTTGGAGCTTGCAGGTGTTATTGATGGAAGTAAAAGGTGGATAGGCCAAGATGCAACGCTTGTTTTGGTTGGGGACCAGATTGATAAAGGTGAATTTGAAAAAGAAGTAATTGATTTTTTAGAAGATCTTGGGGTTCAGGCAAAAAAAGTTCATGGTCGTGTTTACCCGCTAATTGGAAACCATGAATCATTAAATGTTTTACTTTTTTTTATTTCTGTAAAAGAAAGAGGGTTTAATATTTTTTCCGACTTTTACAACGAAGATATGGACGATCCAATTTTAAGCCTGTTTCCTGTTTATAAAAGGGGGCGCGCCGTTGCTTTTAAGCCAGGTGGCCCGTATGCAAAAGTCCTGGCCTCACATAAAACAATATTAAAGAAAAATGGTGTTATTTTTGTGCATGGAGGTCTTTTTCCTGAATATGCAAAATATGGAATAGAAAAAATCAACTCAGAAATATCCAACTGGATGCTTGGTAATACTATCACTCCACCAGAATCTGTACGAAATAAAAAAGGTCCGCTTTGGAACAGGGCTTTTTCAAAAGGCACAGGTGTGAAAGATTGCAAGATACTAGATGAAGTACTTAAAATAACATCCGCAAAAATGATGGTTGTGGCTCACACAATTCAAAAAGAAGAGGGTATTAATTCAGCATGTGGTGGCAAGGTTTGGAGGATTGATACGGGGCTGTCTTATGCCACCGGTGGTGGACCCAAACAAGTTCTTGAAATTGAAAATGGCAGGATCAATATAATCCGTGAACATGGATATTAAGGGGGAGTATCGATGAAAAAAGTAATAATTAAATCGGGTGTTTTAATGGCGGTGCTATCAAATTGGGCTTTTGCTTATAATTTTGGTTTTTCAGGATATGATGGATATCACGGACAGCATGGTATGAACGGCCGCTCCGGCGATAACATTGCCGTCTGGGCAAATGGAGAAATTCAGTCTTTTGATCTTTCAGGAACGGATGGCACAAATGGGCAAAATGGCCAAATGGGTGGGCACGCCAGTGGTTGTTTCCAGCCATACCGTCCGCCTTACAATTTGTATGGTGCAAATGGCGGTGATGGCGGTGATGGCGGTCGCGGCGGTGACGGCGGTAATGGTGGTGATGTTAAAATATATTTTCAAAATTTAGAGGATCTTAAAAAAATATATATTAATTCAAGCGGTGGCGCGCCTGGCTTTGGCGGCGAATCTAGCTATGGTGGTGAAGGTTGCAAGTGTATGATTTCTTTTTGGTCAATAACAAGGTGTCGAAGGGATCACACTGATTGTTACTCCACTACCTATAGTTGTTTTTCCGGATATGACGGCAGATATGGTGCAAGGGGAAATCACGGAGTTTCTGGAAAAGATGGTTTTTTAACCATAATAAAAAGTGATGACTGGCTTAGAGAAGAAAACCCTGAGCTAAATATTTCGCTGCAACGATTATCCACAACACCCGTGGGGTTAAGTGAGCATATCTGGCAGTATAAAAATGGTGCATCGTTTTTACTCTATCCTGGTTCAGTTATGCAAAACATGTACAAAGAATACTTAAGGACGCAGGAGCGTACAGTATCACTTCTTTGGCGCGATCCACGTCCGATTGAAGATTTTCGGGAAATGTTTGTTACATTCAAAATGAATAAAGGAAGGTTAAGTTATGCTCTTCCAGAGGGCCTTTGGATCAGTGGAGGTTTGGTGCGTAGTGGGCAGGATGTTGAATTTAAAATTAACCGCGCTTTTAGAAAAGACGAAATGGCAGAATTTTATCATTCCGGAGATAAAGGTAAAGGGCGCGGAATTGTTACAACTCTTACGGATAAATTTGATATAACTGACCCGGTTAAAACCACATTTAAAATTAAGGTACTTGAAAGACTGTGGTACGGGGGTACGAAAAAAGTTTTTGAAGGGCTGGTGCCAGAGAACCTTATTGATAAGAATCAGAATAAATACATAATTGGGGTTGGATTGCTGGATTTCAGTTCTAGATACAAGGAAAAAGGTGTGAAATTAAGGTTTGAAATTTGGGCAACCCATTCATATAAGAGTTTTAAGAAAACGAAAAAAATTACAACAAATTATAAAGTTGGTGATCACTGAAAATCCTATCTTAATAGAAGAGTTTGGATATTAGAACCTTGATTCAGGCGGATAGGGGTGCCAGTCAATTTTAATTTTCCCTGATCTTGAAAAAA
The DNA here is from genome assembly GCA_964596435.1 of uncultured Oligoflexia bacterium. Lineage (GTDB taxonomy): Bacteria > Bdellovibrionota > UBA1018 > UBA1018 > CAZQUK01 > CAZQUK01. Next base: position 991 of record CAZQUK010000319.1, on the reverse strand, counting down.
AGAACACAATGTTTTCCGGGTCAGGTAAAATTTCAGAATTTCCTTTTGTGTCGTACCTAATAACGTTTCCATCAGCAAGTACCAAATAACCATATTTATCGCCTGTTTTAATAAGTGATGTGATGTCTGCTTGTGATAGTGAAAATATTTCTTTTGCTTCGTTGCGGGAGAAGTTTTTTTGCAGTACTTGTTTGCTCAGTTTTGTGGAAGGGTGTGTGTGTAAATTAAAGGTTATTGAAATTTTGTGACTTGATCCAAGATTTAAAATTAGTTTGTTATCTGTGGTAACCGCACCGGGACCCGCTTCCCGTGCTGTTTTTTTTGTTATGATTGCAAGTTCCTTAGCGTAAATTCTATTGTTGTGAAGTATAAGGAAATTATTTTCTTTTAATGTTCTAAGTCTTTCTTCTTTGCGTATACCGCTGGGTGGAATACCGTTTAAGTTGATGCCAATTTCTCTTAGGGTTTTTCTTGCCTGAAAGTTATTTAAATAAATTAATATATCGATGGCTTCATCTTTTACCTTTTGGGAAGAATCAAGAAGTGCTGTGTCTATTACTTCAAAAAACAGATCGCCATAATTTTCACAGCCCCTTAGTGTCCTTATGGCTATTAATCTGACTTCTTCCATTTCGTTTGTTATGGCTTTTTTAAGTAAGTCGGTGGCCTTAGGTGTTATGGCTCTTGCGGCAAAAAGTCTGACTTCGCTTATGTTTGAATCAAGTGCCCTTAAAATTACACCTTTAGTGTGTTCATTGTTAAAGTCTTTTAGGGTTTTTGATGCTGCCTTCATTTGAAAAGCATTTTCGCTAGTTAATGAAAATTCAATTTGTCTGAACACGGCTTCTAATAAGGCATCGTAATTTTCTCTAGCAACAACGCTATTAATGAACTCGGGCTTTAATATTAGAGTTCCTTTTGAGTTTAAAAGGAGCCTGAAGTAAGTAAAAATAATTTCTTGGTTTGCTGGGCGGTTGCTTGAAATTGCTAT
>CAZQUK010000318.1:917-4129 GCA_964596435.1 uncultured Oligoflexia bacterium | reverse complement strand
ATATTTCTTGCCCATCGTAAACGTAGCGCCTTGCAGACACACTACTCCCTTCAGTAACTTCTTTTTCAATTAAGATATTGATTGCATCGTACAAGTATCCTTTACCTCCAACGTCCTGCTTTGTGGGTTAATTGTTATATAATAGTTTTAATCAAAATAGTAACCAACTCTAAAGAACACACCAACAACATTAGGTTTAGCATTTAATGGTGTGTTTAACCCTAATCCCATATTCAAACCATTACTAACTTGATACTCTGCACTTGCGCTAGCAGAAATTATATTTGCAGTTTTAGATACATCCCTAATACTATCTTCACCCGCAATGTATCTTGAATAACCCAATCCTATAATTGGATTAATATACTTTCCTTTAAAAATAAAATTTAATGACGTTCCCACTGAAGAGGCACCCTTAGATAAACGACCCATTCCATATCCGAGTGTCCACCTTAGATATGGTTTTATATTATATGCAAAATTTAACCCCAAAATTGATGGAAGGGGATAATCGTAAATGCCAAGGAATACTCCAAAACGTTTTCTGCTCCTAACTTCGTATCGTAGACTTTTATTTGGAGATTCCTTCCAATATTTTCCATGCTCTTTCCACTTACCTGTCTTTTTCCCATTCTTATATTCCCCCTCAAGGAGTATTTGATTATTTTTATCTTTATATACCCATTTACCTTCTGGCTTCCCATTCTTATAGTAACCTTCTACGGTTTTCCCATTATCAAAAGTATCACTAAATGGCCCATCTTCGGGAAGAGAAGCACAAGACACGGTGAGCACAATAATTACTGCATATAATTTTTTTTTATTTTTACTCATCTTTAACATTTTTTAAATCCCCCATGATATTTTAAATTCCCAATCTTCTCCAGTATAAAATCTATTCATTGGGTAAATTATTGATGCTCCTAAGGCTAATTCCTGAGCAAAATTTTTCAATGGAGGAATCGAAAGTTGTGCCCAACTCATTTCTCTACCTACACTACCTCCCATTCCAAAAAATCCTGCATTATGAACAAAAAATGCCCCACCTATTCCACCTGCAATATTTCCAATTGCAAAGCCTTCATTAAATGTTCCAATTTCTGTAAGTTCAAACATTCCACCAGCAACTACACCACCAGCGAAACTACCTACTACTGCCCCCAGTGTTGTACCCAAAGCACCAAAAGCGGCGGAACCAGCTGCTGCAACCAACCCCCCAGTGAAAAAAGCGGCAGCTGCAATTGTTGCTCCAATTATAACCTTTCGAATAACTTCCACTTCGATATTAAATACTTTATTTGCTACAAAAGCTCCTGCGACAATACCAGCAACCAATAAAAACAAGAAGCGCCCCGTTGGGTCAGTATAAACCATTGGATTATTAGCAGCATAAGCATAAGCATTTATAGCGGTTATTGGATACATTATTTTCCCCGGTTCTGGATCTTTCTGCAAGAACCGCCCACTCTGACTGTCATAATACCTAGCCCTGTAATAATATAATCCACTCTCCTTGTCATACTCACGTCCAGTATAACTATACGACGTCGCAAGATGAGGACTCCACAGATTGATTTAAGGGTAAAATCTCAAGGATTTTGTGAAAAGAAAAGTATTATTGAGTTTTTAATTACAGTTAAGAAGCGTCATAAGTCTTTCAAGATTCGAGAAGCCCTATGGCTTAAAAACAAAAGAACACCACAGATGCGTTGTAAAATTACTGATAATGTTAAAAAACAAATCATGTCTTGGTTATAGAAATACAAGAATCTCCACAAGCCTTACCTTTCTTGCAATACTTACAACACGCTGAACTTCGCTTAGATGTGGTGGTTTTATATTGAGGTTCAGGTGCTTTATAATTATGGCAATGATAATCACCTGTTTTTCTATTTGTGTGACAACCGTATGAATCAGTGCGGCCACTATGCGCAAAGCCATCTATTGATAACATTGCTCCAATCGCCACCATCATTATTAGTATTTTATATTTCATATCCTTTACCTCCAACGTCCTGCTTTTTTAAGATACTGCCTTTAAGAATGATAAACCAAGCGTTGTCATTCTAATTTGCTTAGTTCCAGCGGTCTGAAAATATTCATTTGCTCCCTTCTCTTTACTAAAACCCTTTCCAATCATCAAAGCCGCTGGCACACAAAGTCTTAGCCGAGTCAAATTATCGATTGACTCTTTATATTTATTCTCTGATAGATTTGTATTTAACAAAATAGTATCATCTTGTAAGATTGTTTTCTCAAGAGGAACACCTTCTTTATAATCTCTTTGATATATTACATTTAACACATTTAGAATCAAAATATCCTCTTTTGAAAGTTGGTTTAGAATTTCAACAAAGGCGACTCTAATATTTTCTTTATAATTAGGGTCCATAGCATTTGTAAGCATATTAGCCCAATTTTGTCTCAATTCCTCCCCTTCTTCTAAGGACGCATTTTCAATAAGTTTTATTGCTAATTTAGGTAAAACTGGTTTTGGTTCATTAATGCCTCGTTTTTTCAATTCTTCTTCAACTTTATCTTGTAGTTTTAATCTATTTTTCCATCTCCATACTGAAACCACATCTGATAATAGACCGCCAAATTGTTCAGCAGCACCACCAAATATTTTGTTGAGAAAATTGCAAAATCTACTTATGCCTTCTTTAGATACTTCCGTGCCTGCGGCAGTAATTATATCTTTTATGTCTTTTTCTTCCATATCCTTTACCTCCAACGTCCTGCTTTGTGGTTATGGGGTTATTCGTTAAAAATTTCTTTATAATCCATAAATAATGTCTGTGGATTGGATAGGTTATATCCCTTGGTTTTTAGGTATTCCTTAACGGACTTATTAAATAAATTATGCTTTTCGTGTACAAATTTATTTCTTTTGTCCGCGTCATATATTGTATTAAAGTCCTTCTTGCGACCTTTTACATAAATACCAAAAATATCTATATGTTTTTCTTTAATACAAAATCCAATACCAGTATCTCCCCTAAGTTCAGATTCTCTTGCATCACATTCAGACTTAATTTTGTCTTTGTATTGCTCAAAAAGCGCACCAAAAAGCAGTTTGGTTTTAATATGATTAATGATATCCTCTTTATGTTTTTTAATTATGATTTCGTAACGATAAGATATTGGCGCACGTTTATATGTACAACTTGGTATCATTAGAAAAAACATAGAAAACAACAAACAAAAAATAG
>CAZQUK010000318.1:0-907 GCA_964596435.1 uncultured Oligoflexia bacterium | reverse complement strand
TTTATAACCCAAATGGTGTTGCAAGTTCATACCAACCATGACCTCCTATTGCAGGTAAAATGTCCGCAGAACCCTCTACGGCTCCTCTTACGGTTGTACCAAAAGGTACTTCATCTCCCAAGAAACTATATCCACCCATTGCACCATAAGCACCAGCACCTGCTAAACCGCCTAAGGTACCACCAGCAAATCCACCCATATTATGCTTTTCACCCCAATTATAACCCATATAACTACCAGCGCCAACCATAGGTAAGAATTGGAACATCATGTGACCAACCTCATGTAAGAAAAGGTCTGCAGCGATTGTACCAGAACCAGATGCGCCAATGGTTAATCCAAAAGAAGCACCCTGCGCCCCTGATGCCAAACTAGCATTTTGCACTGTCATAAAGCCATTTTGTATTTGATATGAGGCAGCCGAACCAGACCCCATAATGGCTAACCCCGCAACAGATACAGAAGCAATTACAGCAAAATTTGGATAAAACCTATCTCTAAAATTTGACCAACTAAAGTCACCACCACTTAATCCAATTTGAATGGCTGTAACTGCCCCCGCAACAATAGCAGATTGTGCAACAACATATAGGGCTGCTAATAAAAATCCAAATTTACCATTTGGGTCAGAAAACAACATTGGATTATTGAAAGTATATGCATATGAATTAATAACGCTTGTTGAAGAGGATATCTTACCCGGTTCGGGGTCTTTCTGTAAAAAACGCCCAGTGGATGGGTCGTAGACGCGATTTCTTAGGAAGTAAAATCCGCTTTCACCGTCCCATTCTCTACAGGCAAACGCATAACTCGTACTTAAAACAGGACTCCCTGTAATATCATTCCCACTTGCATCTTTAATATTTTCTAACGTCCCAAACGCTCCATAAACGTACCGTTGCAACTT
>CAZQUK010000317.1:0-4134 GCA_964596435.1 uncultured Oligoflexia bacterium | reverse complement strand
AGAATTCCTACAACCGCCAAAAGCTGCCCACCTGAAAGTTTAATATTCAGATCTGCCATTGCAACGACCAAAAACTGTGCTCCTGCCATTTGCGTGGCTGGAAAAAGAAAATAACCATTTTTTGAAAGTTCCTTAAAATCAATCGAATCAACAGAATACTTTAATTCCTCCTGTTTAATATTTTTTCTATTTAGAAGTGCCGCGTGTGAAATCTTTAAAATCTTTTTACTCTGCCCCGCTCCAACCGTATGAAACCCTAAAGCTACAAGTTGAGATTGATTTCTTAGAACAGAAAAAACCTGTTGTTTTTGAGCTTCATTTATCTTGCCCGAAGAATCCGCAAGCGAAAGCGCCATCCTTAAGGTATCAAAAACATCCTGTAATTGGTTAACAAGGCTTCGCCCTACAAAGATGCCCTCTGTTGATTGGCTTTGGTAAATGTAAGCTTTTTTGTCGTCCCGCACAATAAATATTGTTGCCGAATCCAGAAAGATAATTACAATGAAAATTAATAAAACAACGCTGATAAGCAGTTTTGCACCCAGCGAAAATGTGACTTTAAATTGGTTTTTATCCATTTCTTTATTTTCACTAAGTTTTTGTATGAATTCAACTGCCAGTGGTAGTATATTCTATATTATTTGTAAAAAGAAGGAGGTGCGGCGTGTTAACGATTAAAAAAACACAAAATGGGGATACTTTATCAATACTGCTAAGCGGAAGTATTGAGGAAAACGTTGATTTTGAAACTCAGATAGGCCCAACACCTGCAAGTGTAGTTGTAAATTGCAAGGAAGTAACAAGAATTAACTCCGTGGGAGTTAAGGGGTGGATTAAATATTTTCAGGCTTTAAGCACTAAAGGCGTAAAGCTGAAATTTGATCAATGTTCAACGGCAATAGTTGAACAGATAAACCTAATATCTAATTTTTTAGCCGGTGGTGAGGTTGTTAGTTTATTTGTACCGTACGCCTGTGGCCAGTGTGGAGCTGAACTTGCTGCTTTGTATAGAGCAGAGGATTTGAAAAAATCCACCAATGTTCCTCCTGTAAAATGCAGTAAGTGCCAGGGTGAGGCAGTTTTTGATGATTTGCCAGATGAATACTTTGGTTTTTTAAAAAGATAACTTAGATTTTATAAAACGTGAAAACAGCAAAAAAAAGTCTTTCATTAATATCCACGGATACAAAGGATCAGGAGTTTGCAAATCAGATTGCACTAACGGCGGGTTTATCATTACAAAATTTTCAAAACATACAAGAAGCCATTCAAGCATTTACCAAGGAAGAAAACTCTCCCATACTTTTAGTTGATGCCTCAGAAAAGGAAAAGCACACCCATTTTGAATCTCTTTTACAAAAATCAGCAGGTCTTTTTTCCGATAAGGTGGATCCAAACTATATCCATTTTCTGACTACAAAACCTCTTGATGAATCCAAATATCTAATTAAAAGTCCAATTCTTGGTCATTACGTCAGCAAAAATTATGATGAACCAGGTGTTGCTGGCAAACATTATGGAAACATTATCAAGGCAAGTTTAGTGAGCGGACGCTCGGATCTTTCACGTTTTTTAGGTTCGCAGGCAGAAATTCAAACCGTAACACTTAATCATACAAAGCAAAAGATTGACGCCATTGACGCTGTTAAATCCTACATCATAGCCGCAGGTTTTAAGGGCCGAATGGCAACAGTAATTGCTAATGCTGTGGACGAAACCATCATGAATGCCCTTTATGATGCCCCGACCGATGAAATAGGCAGACCAATACACACAAGCGAATCGCGTGCAACGCCACGGACTCTTAAAGATAAAGAACTCGTACAAATGCAAATTGGTTTTGATGGCGTATATGTTGGAATAGTTGTAAGTGATTTTTTTGGCTCTTTAGAAAGAGCAAATTTATTTAACCATATTGCCAAAATTTATAAAGACGAAGAGTACAAACTTCGTCATTCCGTGGCAGGGGCAGGTTTGGGACTTGCAACTATTTTCAGAAATGGTGGGAGCTTCTTTTTTTCAAGCGAGGCCCACGTCAAAACAGACGTTATGCTTTTTTACAAATGGGCAAATAGCTATAAAGATTTTAAAAATCAATTTCAGTTTATTTCAACCCAGTTTTTTTATTAAAATGAAACTTATTCTAGCTTCAGGCTCACCAAGACGTTCTTTTTTGCTTAAACTGGCCGGTATTAAATTTACAAAAACAATTCCAAAAATAACGGAGCGTGTATTAAAAAACGAAAGGCCAAGTAGTATGGTCAGGCGCCTTTCAAAAGAAAAGGCTCTTCATGTTTTTAATAAGCTCAAAAACAAAAAGGACCGTTTAATTTTATCCGCCGACACCATTGTTGTGGGACCAGATAAAAAAGCAATTATTGGTAAACCTAAAAGCCATAAAGAAGCAAAAAGAATGCTTAGTCTTCTTAGCGGCAAAACACACTTTGTTATTACAGGGTTTACACTTTTATATACAAGTAAAAAGCAAAAGCCAAAAATAAAAACATATATTTCAAAATCAGGTGTTAAATTCAGAACATTATCTGAATATGAAATAACTGAGTACTCTAAAACCAAAGAACCTATGGATAAAGCCGGGGCCTATGCTGTTCAGGGACAAGGAATGCACTTTATTGATAAAGTATACGGCAGTTATACAAATGTTGTTGGCCTCCCTATGGGTGCGTTAATAGTAGAATTAAAAAAACTAGATATTGAACCAAAATTTAAGTAATTAATTTATATGTGTGATGTTCAAAAGAATTTTTTGGAAATTAAAAACAGAATAGACGCCATAAACAATAACTCAACACTCGTTGCTGTTAGCAAAAAACAGGATGTAAAAAAAATACGAACACTATACGACATTGGCCACAGGGATTTTGGTGAAAACTACGCACAGGACCTTATAAAACGCGCTCAATTTTTTCTAAATGAAGGCATTAAAGATATAAAATGGCACTTTATTGGCCATATGCAAACAAATAAAGTGCGCTCAATTTTGCCCCTTATCAACACTTTTCATTGTCTGGATTCTATAAAACTTGCAAACACGCTGGCCCTTGAGCACAAAAAACAAAACCTAAAGCCACCCCTTAATGTCTTAATCCAGGTTAATATTGATAACGAAGTTACAAAATCTGGAATTGCGCCCCAAGAAGTTAAAAAACTTGCAAAAGAAATACAAAAACACCCCGAGCTAAACCTCCTTGGACTTATGTGCATTCCAAATCCTGATGGGAACATTCAAAAATCTTTTATTAAATTACGCAAGCTTGAACAGACGTGCCGGCCCTCCACAAAGGGGGCTTTATCTATGGGGATGTCTGATGACTTTGAAATTGCACTTAAAGAAGGGGCAACTATTTTACGCATTGGTACGATTATTTTTGGCGAAAGGTCGTACAGTCAGTAACAAACGCTTACTTTATTACACCATCAAGACCACAGGCAACAAAATTATCGCCAACTTTTGCTCTCTTGCAACCTAGATGTTCACGCAATAAAGTATTGGTTCCATAAATTCCGTTTGCTCTAAGTGTATCTTCAGGGTGTGTTGCCTCAAATGACTGTATCGAATGTTTTTTGTAACTTGAAAAAACACAAAAGACCTTAACAACACTCATTGCAGCCTTTTTTCTTTCATTTTGTGGTAATTTACTTATCATTTGGGCGCTAACTTTAGCTGATATCCAATCTGCAATTGCTTCGTCTTCTTGATGTTTTTGGAGATTTATTGAATCAGACCGTCTAAAGCAATCTAATAAATCTTTGTATGTTTCCCTTAAATCATATCCGTTCCATCTTGAAACCATAAAACCTATTTTATGACCAATTTCGTGTGCAATAACCCCATTTATTGAATAAGGATCTTCATCAAGTATGGTTAAAAAAGCCGGCATAAGCGTTACTTTTTCTTCTATTTCCACATCCCCAAAGTTCATTTTAGGGTTATAAAATGCATTTATATTTGTAAAATATAACAAACTTGGGTCAAAAAATGTGTTTAGGAAATTATCATCAAGTGGGATTTTTTCTTCATCAAGAACCGAGAGCGGAAAGTTTTCATCTTTTTTGTATGTATCATCGCTAATTTTTCCTGGCCAAAACAAATCAAGCCCTTCAAATGACTCA
>CAZQUK010000316.1:0-4137 GCA_964596435.1 uncultured Oligoflexia bacterium | reverse complement strand
CGATCTCGAGTTATGATCGTACTATGTGCTCCAGTTAAGCGCCCGCAGTACAATTGTACTGACCAAGATCAAGAACTGAAACTTTTAGATTATGTGAGGTTGTTGCACATCCTTCTAAAAGACTTTTTACCCTTTTACAATGTTGGCAATCTTGGGCAGTTATGGCGTCTATTTTGATATCTTTTTGTGTAATAACCATGAGTAATTATTAACCGTATTTGCTTGTTAATACAAGACGGCGGTACTTTAGTACTTTTTGCGTTGCGCCCTGTGTAAACCCCGCCAGTATTTGCTTTTTAAGTATACTTTTTCTAATCGAGCGATGATTTTTTTGCTCAAATACGATATACAAAGATATCAATTAATGTTTGTTTATTTTCCAATTTAAACATTTAATTGCACAATGATTTGTAAATAGAAACTTTAACTATAAAGAGGGGAACCATGACACAACAAGAAGCAAAAATTATTTGGACCAAAATTGATGAAGCACCGGCTTTGGCAACTTATTCACTACTTCCTATTATCCAGGCTTACACAAAAGGAACAGGCATTAGTGTTGAAACCAAAGATATTTCCCTTGTTGGCAGAATTATTGCAAACTTCCCCGAAAATTTAACTGAAAGTCAAAAAAATCCTGATTGCTTGGCAGAGCTTGGCGAGCTTACATTAAAACCTGAAGCCAATATCATTAAACTTCCAAACATCAGTGCTTCTGTTCCACAGCTCATAAATGCAATAAAAGAATTGCAGGATCATGGTTATAAAATTCCTGATTATCCTGAAGAGCCAAAAACAGAAGCTGAAAAAGCACTCCAGGAAAAATTTGCAAAGGTTTTAGGAAGTGCTGTAAACCCGGTATTAAGACAGGGTAACTCGGATCGCAGGGCGCCAGTTTCTGTAAAACAATACGCAAAAAAATTTCCTAAATCAATGGGACTTCCACTTCGCGAGTGGAGCAAGGACTCAAAAACCCATGTGGCACACATGAGTGGTGGTGATTTTTACGGTAATGAAAAGTCTGTTGCTATGGCCGAGCCATGTGACTTTAAAATTGAGTTTGTAAGCAGTGATGGCAAAACAAACGTACTAAAAGACAAATTATCAGCTCTAAAAGGTGAAATTCTTGATGGCACTTTTATGAGTAAAAAAGCTTTAAGAAAATTCTACGCCGAACAAATAGAAGATGCAAAAAATAAGGATGTTTTATTGTCGCTCCACCTTAAGGCAACAATGATGAAAGTTTCTGATCCGGTTTTTTTTGGTCATGCGGTATCTGTTTTTTATAAAGATGTTTTTGAAAAACACGCAGCCACACTCAAGGATCTTGGCGTAAATTTAAACAATGGTTTTGGTGATCTTTCTAATAAGCTTAAGAAGCTTGATGAAAAGAAAAGAAAAGAAATTGAAGCTGACATTCAGGCGGTATATGCAAACCGACCAAAGCTTGCTATGGTTGATTCAGATAAGGGTATTACAAATCTTCATGTTCCAAGTGACATAATAGTTGATGCTTCAATGCCGGTTGTTGTGCGTGATTCCGGAAAAATGTGGGGCCCTGATGGTAAACTTCAAGATACAAAAGCTGTAATACCCGATAGGTCCTACGCTACGATGTATAAAGAGATTATTGAGAACTGTAAAAAATATGGGGCCTTTGATAGAGCAAAAATAGGAAGTGTACCCAACGTTGGACTTATGGCACAAAAAGCCGAGGAATACGGTTCGCATCCAACAACATTTGAAATCCCGGGAAATGGAAAGGTACGTGTTTTAACTACTTCTGGAAAACTATTAATGGAGCACAATGTTGAGGAGGGTGATATTTGGAGAATGTCCAGGGTGCGTGATATTCCAATTCAAGACTGGGTAAAGCTTGCTGTCAACAGGGCAAAAGCTACTAAGGCACCAGCGGTTTTTTGGTTAGATAAAAATCGTGCGCACGATGCTAACGTTATTGAAAAAGTAAATAAATATATAAAAGATCACGATACGTCAGGATTGGAGTTTCACATTAAAACTCCTGTTGAAGCAATGAAGTTTTCACTAGATAGAATCAGAGCAGGTAAGGATACTATTTCTGTTACTGGAAACGTGCTTCGTGATTACTTAACCGATCTTTTCCCAATTATTGAGCTTGGAACTAGCGCTAAAATGTTATCAATCGTACCGCTTTTAAATGGTGGCGGACTCTTTGAAACAGGTGCTGGCGGATCTGCCCCAAAACATGTTCAACAGTTTGTAAAAGAAGGGCACTTAAGGTGGGATTCTCTTGGAGAATATTCAGCCTTCATGGCTTCTTTAGAGCACATCAGTAGTGCATATAAGAATGAGAAAGCAAAGCTTCTGGCCGAAACTCTTGATCAGGCAATTGGAATGTTTCTTGAAAATGAAAAGTCTCCTTCAAGAAAAGTTAATGAGCTTGATAATCGCGGCAGTAATTTTTACCTTGGTTATTATTGGGCACAGGCACTTGCTTCTCAAACCAAAGATAAAGAACTACAAACACGCTTTGAAAAAGCTGCGCGTGCTTTTGAAGAAAACGAAGCCAGAATCAATGAAGAGCTGTTAATGGCACAGGGGCGCCCACAAGATTTAGGTGGTTATTATCAACCTGACTCGCAAAAAACAACAAGAGCAATGCGCCCAAGTGCCACACTTAACGCAATTATTGAAAGTATTTGATCTTCTGAAATTATGGTTTATTACTGTTGAAGTTATCAGGTTCTAATTAAATATTGGGGGGAAAACAGCATGGTGGGTTCTTTTCGGGGGAGCATTAAACAGCATATATTTCTTATTGTTCTATCGGTTTTTTGGTCAATTTCTGCAAAAGCTACCATTAATGTGTACTGGGACTGTTACCTTGAAGTATCTAAGGTTGATTGTCAGCTCTTGCATACAAGTTATTTTTCATCAATGAGCATGATTGTTCCTGTTTCAAATGAAGAAGGTGCTGATGTTTCAATAAAAATTCGCTCAATTCCTATCACAACAAAAGCTCAAGATGGTGATCGTTATTCAGTTGATTTTTATGGTCATGGTGATCTTCCAAAGTTTGTAATTTTAGACACTATTCCAAATAACTATTCAAATGAAGGCACGCTTGTGCGCTTAATTGGAAATCTGCAAAAAGGTACGGCACCATTTCTAGCCATTGTTGAGCCATCAAGAACAGATAAAGATGGGATTATTGCAATAAAGTTTACGGACCCGACCTTAGATCCTGCCGCTCCTGCAGGGCCTGATCTTAGTGGTTGGTATGTTTCTCCATCATTATGGGCCCAGTACAGTAAAACACAAATGCAGCTTATTACTCTTGGTGGTAATGTTACAGTGAATTATTCTGATGATTCCTGGAGATTCCAGCTCCAGGGGCACGCAAATTATCAGCAAACAACTGTGCCGGTTAATGGAGATGAGCTTGTTGCCGAGGTTTTTGATTATTTTGGAAAAACAATTGTGAGTTACAGTTTTTATAAAAACTGGAGTGTTGCAGTTATTCTTGATGCGGCTCATTTTCCAGGAAAAAATCTAGATGCCAGAGTTAATTCATCTGTTGGGCTTGAGTGGAACCTCGTTCCATTTCTAAAAACCAACGATAAATCGGTGGCAATCAGATATATTATTGGTTCTGAGTATCAGAATTACGTATCACAGAATATAAACAGAAATGATGAGGAATTCTTCGTTAAACACTCACTTTTGGCCTATTTTACATGGCACTTTGAAACTGTTGACTTAACTACAAGCATGGGTGTCTTATCACCAATTGATAAATATGAGTTTTTTGAACTAACTTCTGATTTGTCGCTAAATTGGCGCATCATTGATAACCTTTCAATTGTACCATCCCTAAGTGTTGATTATGTTCCCACGCGCTTAAATGAGCCGTTCGAGCAGGATTTATCAAACCCGCTTTCAACTTTTTATGGCGGGGGTAACTTTTCAGATATAAGTTATTCCGGAAATCTTTCCGTTGTTTTTACGTTTGGTAATTCACTTCTAAAGAACCAGGATCAGCGCTGGAAAGGTGTTTCACCATAGGCTAATTTGTTTGGTTAACAGAGTGTACAAGACCGAGTTTTTTTTTATTTAGTGATATATTTTTCAAATAGGGCTCTATCGTTTTCCCCT
>CAZQUK010000315.1:0-4148 GCA_964596435.1 uncultured Oligoflexia bacterium | reverse complement strand
TCAGACTAACTTAGGCAAGGCGGCCTGATTTTTTCGCTCAATTGGGGTATTACATACAATCTTAGTACATTAGTCTATCAAAAAAATCTTTTTATAGGACATTTGCACATCCCGACAGGCCAGAATCTTCTGTACTTTTCATCCCAATCCTCGGGAAGATGGGGATGACACCTATACCAATTCTGGGCTTTTATCTATTATCTATTATCTTCATCACAGTGGCTGCTTGCCATTTTGATTTTCGGGTTTTAGTAGGAATTTTCATTGAATTAAAGATGTCTGCAATCTTCCAATAACTAAAGCCCTGACTCCTTAATTCCTTCATCTTAGCAATATTTTCCAGTTCACCCATGTGTGGTTCAGACTTCCTGTTTATTACTTTTTTCCCATAAGCCAGCCCATGACCTGCTAATTTCTGGACCGGTTTAGCATCTTCTCTTATCGGGATATTGAAAGCTTTTAGATTTGCTAAAACGGTGCTGTGAACGGAACTTATTTCATCTGCAATTTGCCTTGTAGACAGCCCTTTTTCGATGTATTTTTCATAAAGGAAACTCTTGCTTTTGAACAAAGGAACCGTTTGAAGCTTTGAAATCATTACGATATTCGGAACGGAACTTTTTATAGTTTTGTCGAGGCCTTGGGGAATGCAATCGCCGAACACATTAAAAAATTGGCCTAGTGTATATCTCAAAATCATACTCATTCATTTTATCAACAATATACTGGCTGGAATCAATTCTTTCGTTAAATCACTTATTTTTGATGCAAAGTCGCTAATACAATTTTTTGAATATATGCACGCATTCTGAATATTTTCTTTCATTCGAAAATATACTTTTTTTACTTCTTCATCAGCAAAACTTGACGCCACCATCAACCGGCTCAATAAAACAAAAAAATAGCTTATATTTAAAACGCATTATTTTTATTTTACAAATAACAGCACTTTTACCAGGCTGTAAAAACTCTAACTGTACCACCCGCTGATTGTCCCACCCGAACAACATCCGCTCCTGCTTGCAGGCCATGATCTATTGGATCAACCTTGGCTTTTGTATTATTAATAAACGCATCACCGGCAATACCTGTGCTCTGTGAAAGCATTAAACTTAGATTAAGATTAACTTCATCCCTTTGCCCGGCATTATTACCAACAAGTGACCTTAGCGCTTCAATGGAAAGTCTTAACTCATCCTTTTTTCCCTTAACCCTGCCTGCTACTGCAACTTCTGCAATATTTCCATCACCATGCTCACCTAAGCTTAATAGTGGGGCAAGACCAACCATCAGATCACCATAATTTGAGGAAACCAATAGGCCACCTTCAACGCCAGTTGCAACAGTTATTGTGTTTCTATTAAGTAAAAAACTATTGCGCTGATCTGAGTTTTCACCAAGTGGAGCTTCGCCGCGAAATTTAATTTGACCAACGCCCATTCCATAAAGATTATCGCCAGTGTTACCCGAAGAAAAGCCAACACCAAGTCTTGTTTCACCTTCAAACGCTGTATATTGGGCCCTGTTTTCATCTATTGGGGCCTGATAACCAACGCCATAGGGCTTACGATATTGTTCATAATTTCCAATTTCAAATCCTATCTGATTTTCAAATTCAACTATCCTTGCGCCATTAAACTCCATTCCTGCAAGTTTCCATTTCCTGACATTTCCAATTGATAACGAATCACGATCATACTGAAAACTTAATCCCGATTCTGTTTTTTGCTTATATGTACCATCATACTGACCGTTTGTTTTGTTTTGTACGCTTGTATCGCTGACAGTTCCACCAACACCAATTTTGCTTTGTTTTCTTTTATGTGCATCTGCATTTGAAATGTTAGGAATTAAAAGTGTGCAAATAATAAAAGCTAAGTATTTATTTTTCATTTGTCTGTGACTCCCTCTTTTTATTAAAAATTTCTCTCTTACCTTTTTGTTGCATAAAACGTGCCACGACGAAAGTTATTTTACTTGTGGTTTCAAGTAGTTACGATGGTTTTCGGAGGCATTTTTAATTAAAATGTAGAGGTTTTAGTCACACGCCTGGGTTGTAAACATGCATATTTTTCTAGGGTTTGTAAACATGCATATTTTAAAACGGGCGCAGCGCGGTTTATAACTAATCTGCCGATAAATAGTCGCAGCTTAACTTATTAACAAATCCTGTTGATTTTGTTAATGATTCAACCTCTGCACCGCTGTAATACATGTTTCCAAATGGATCACTAAACAGCCCATAAGCCACTGAAATTAAATTATACTTTCCCTTGGTATTTACCATTTCGCTCCAGGTTGTACCGCCATCAGTACTTTTGCGAATAACAATATGCCCTTGTGCGTTCTGATCATCGACCGAACCAATAACGTAGGGATTTCCATTAAGATCAAAATCAATGTCCCAAGGATTCACATCGTCCGTTGTATTGCAAATAGAATATTCGTCAACTGTCGTCCAGGTATCACCACCATCAGTGCTTTTTCGCACCAACCATTTATTATATAAATTTGAAGTTTTATTCCCCGACCCGATAGTATAAATTTCATCATTTTTATTCACACCGATACCCAAGCCGCCAGAGTTACGCCCCTTTTCAAATTGAAAATTACTAACGATTCTCCAGGTATCACCACCATCAGTGCTTTTTCTTACTATCCAATGGGACTTACTGCTGCTATCGTATGAAACTCCCGCAACGTAAATAGCACCAGCAGAATCAACGGTAACAGCGTATGCGGCACTTAGTTTATTATTTGCCATTTGAAATTTATCTTTAGTGCTCCAACTCCCTCTATCGCCACTTATGCTTTTTCTGACTACCCAATAACTTGTCGGCCAGATACCCGCTAGACCAACAACATAAATTTCTCCTGTTGGCGTCACAGCAATGTCAGCAGCAATGTTGCGCGTGTCTGTATCATCAATCTTATAATCATCAACAGTTTCCCACTTACCGCCGCCATTTTCACCGCGCCTCACAATCCAGTGGTATATACCGTCACTATCGGCCGCTGTAGCAACAAAGTATGGCCGTCCTTCTTTGTCTGTGGCAGCTCTTGTGGGTACTCGATGAACAGAAAACCACCAATTTATAGTCTCGTCTAAAGTATATCTGTCGTCTTCCTTCCATGTTTTTCCAAGATCTTCACTTTTAAAAATTATCCACTGCATACCAGAAGTCACAATGTTTGTGCCGGACTCCTGTAAAAAATGATAACCGCCAACATATAGGTTTCCGCGTCCATCCATGGTCATTCCACCAAGCAGGTCATTTTGGCCCTCATAAAAAAGAGAATATTGCCAGGTATCTGAAAGTTTGCAGGCTAAAACCGCTTCACCTGCTTTTTCACCACAACTTAAAAACGTAATTGAAAATAATACTAAAGAGCAAAAAACAATTGCTATATATATTTTTTTCATTGAAGCACCCCCATAAAACTCGATAGTAAACAGTGATAATTGTATTGCATTTTTTTCAACAGTACAAATAAAACTGTAAATAGCTGTGTGCGCCACATAAATTAATTTAGATGCTTCACGCCTAGGTATGCACGCCCAAGGGGCTTAAAAAGAATAAACAAGTTCTGACTGTGTTGAAAAATTTGGGAGCTTCCCAAAAAATCTATTGATAATTTCGTTTTTATAAACTTTTTCTGATCTTGTATTAATTAGTGCCGCGTCTGCTGCAATAAAGAGCTTTTCTCCAAAAAGAGATAATTTCACACCATCTCGGGCCACATTAAGCCCAAGGTTATTTAAAAATTGAAATTCATATTCTTGTGAGATACCCGTCTTTTCAATTTTCTTGGTTACATATAAATATTTCTTTTCTTTTTTCACAATAGCGTCCGCTAATACAAACTGAGGATCATCTACGCCTTCATCAGGGCAATTAATAAGATTATCGTTGCCGGAAAAAAGTATTTTCCTGGCAAGCTCTTTAATATCAAATTTTAGGATTTCAAATTTTGCATTAAGTGGGGCATAAAATCCTAAATAAAAACCAAATTCATTAGCTCTATTTAGAAATTCAATGTCGCTCGGTTTAATTGAATCCTCCTCGGCACAAGAAGCATCAGTTAATAAACCTGAAAAGGACAAAAAGAAAATACTCAAAAATAAGGCCCATTTTTTCATCCGTGTT
>CAZQUK010000314.1:0-4157 GCA_964596435.1 uncultured Oligoflexia bacterium | reverse complement strand
TTGTGATCCGGTGCCTGTCTATATAACGGGGAGGTCTAAGTGGGAAAACCTGGGCGAGCAACTCAAGAAAAAAAGAGACGAGAAAGAAAAAAGCAGGAAAAGCGCCAGGAAAAACTTGAGCGTCGCGATATTAGAAAGTCTGAAAAAAAAGACAGACTCCCTGGCGAAGAGGAAGAGGATCCTGATATTGCAGGAATTGTTCCCGGCCCTCAACCAGTAAGAGATGATTATTAATAATTAGTTTATTAAGCATTGATTATAATACAAAGTATTAAGCCCTATGAATGGTGGTGTCGATTGGCGGGTTTCCGCTGCTCGTGTTTGTCCATTCGTTCTTGGGCCAGTTCATTTAATTGCTCATATTTATTTTGTTTGCACTTGGCCATTTAGCCGGACTCACTATTTTCTTTTCTGAAGTGAGACGTGCAACTATAATAAATCTGAGTAATTACCAAAACATAATAACTTACATTAAACTCCAAATAACCCAGGGTAATCCTAAAATCGTTGCAAATGTACTATTTTTAGGATTTGCTAAACGATTGGGTAGCTACATACAAGCTATTTGCACTAGTGTTAAAAAGTTAAAAACAAAACGGGTAATTTATATGAACAATAAACTAGTTGATTACTGCAAAAATGCAGCTGAAGTAACAAGTACACAGGTTGAAAAAGTCTTAGAGTTCTTAATAAAAGAAGAATGCACAGTACCGTTTGTTGCACGTTACAGAAAAGAAGCCACCGGCAACCTTGATGAAACAAAAATCCGCTTAATTCAAAAACTTCATGATGAATACATAGAAAAAGAAAAAAGAAGAGCTTTCATTCTAGAAACCCTAGACGGCATGGGTGTGCTGACTGCAGAACTTCGCAGCACTACCGAATGCGCCCAAACACTCACAGAGCTTGAGGATATTTATGCCCCCTATAAAAGCAAACGCAAAACCAAGGCCACCATTGCAAGAGAAAATGGCCTTGAGTCGCTTGCAAATTTAATTTTTACATCAAATAAAACAATAGAAGTTCTTGAATCCGAATTTTTTAAAACCGAAAAAATAAATACCTTTGAAGATGCACTTGAGGGTGCAAAACACATAATAATTGAAAAAATATCACATAACACAAAAGTCAAAGAAGCATTAAGAACTCTTTATCTTGGGTCTGGGCAGTTCACCACTCTTGAAAGAAAAGACGCCAAAGAGAACAAAGCATATTTAAATTTTAAAGATTATTTTAATTTTTCTGAACCGCTTAAGAATTTATTTTCACCAAAATCGTCACATCGTTTTTTGGCAATGTCTCGCGGTGAATCATTAAAAATACTTAGTTTATCTATAAAAGTTGATTTTGAAGAAGTTAAAACTATTATTGAGGAAATTGTAATTCCGTCTTCATCATCTTTGGGCTGCTTGAATATTGTAAAAGATTGCGTTGAAGCTGCTTACAAAAAACACATGCATCTTTCTATTGAATGTGAGTATCTCTCAGAACTTAAAAAATTGCAGAAGAAACTGCGATCTCGGTTTTTGGTGCTAATTTAAAAAATCTTCTTCTAGCGCCATATCTTGGTTCAAAAACAGTTTTAGCTCTAGATCCAGGAATTAGAACCGGGTGCAAACTTGTTGTTGTGGATAAAACGGGCAAACTTCTAATTGACTACGTAATTTATATTCACGAAGGCAATGAAAAGAAGTCAAAAGCAATTCAAGAAGTTGAAAAACTTATAGATGCACTAGATGTGGAATATATTGCAATTGGGGATGGCACATATGGAAGAGAAACGCTTGCGTTTATTGAAGAAAATATTCCACAGATAAAATCATGGAAAGTCAAAGCAACCATGATTTCAGAAGCCGGGGCCTCCGTTTATTCGGCATCTGAAGCTGCAATTGAAGAATTCCCAAAAAAAGATGTAACAGTACGTGGTGCAGTATCAATTGCAAGGCGCTTCCAGGACCCACTAAGTGAACTAGTAAAGATTGACCCAAAATCCATTGGTGTTGGTCAGTATCAACACGACATAAATCAGGTAAAACTCAAAAAGAGTCTCGAAAATGTTGTGGAAGATTGCGTTAACTATGTTGGTGTTGATTTGAATACCGCGAGCTACCATATTCTTGCTTATGTTTCAGGTGTGGGCGCAGGACTTGCAAAAAGTATAATTAAACATAGAGATAAAAATGGAAGGTTTAGTAACCGCAAAGAACTTTTAAGTGTTGGACGTTTTAGTGAAAAAGTTTTTGAGCAAGCCGCAGGTTTTTTGCGTATTTATGACGGCAACTCACCACTTGACAGCACATTTGTGCACCCAGAACGTTACTCTGTTATTGATAAGTGGTGCAAGCAAAAATCCGTAGAGATAAAAGATTTGCTCACTAAAACAGAAATTCAGCTAAACTTTAAGAGTGATTTAAACTTAAAAAAAGAACTTGGTGAACACACATTTAATGACATTATTAACTCTCTAACTGCACCATCACAAGACCCAAGAACTGAATTTAAAAGTACAGAATTTTCAAAAAACATTAAGAACCTTGAAGATGTAAAAGTTGGTGAGTGGTACACAGGTGTTGTAAACAATATTACAAACTTTGGAGCATTTGTTAATATTGGTATCAAAGAAAGTGGACTGGTTCATATTTCACAACTATCCAACCAATTTGTTGAGGACCCACTGAAGGTTGTAAAAGTTGGACAAGAAATCAAAGTACGTGTTGTGGAGGTTGATATTGCAAGAAAACGCCTGGCCCTTTCATGTAAACAAGATGCAAGCATGATGGTAAATAAAAAGCGAAGTAGTGATGTTGGTGCCAAGAATTTAAGACCCACGCAACCAAAAGGTAATGCAGGTAAAAAACCTGACACCGGTATTTCAGAAAAAATGGTTAATAACCCTTTTTCAGTGCTAAAAAACTTTAAGTTAAAATAAATTCATTTTGATCATATTTTAATACAAGGTACATGCTTTTCGTTTAGGATGGCGCAAATAAACAAAAGGATGGATACCTTTCTATTTTGCCCAACAAGAAAGCTTAAAGAAACAAAGCCTTGCTGGTGATTTTAGAATAAAATTGTATTTTTTTATACCAATGTTTACAGCAATAAAATCCGTGACTACTTAAATTTATTTTTAAGAACCAAACCCTTCAGATATTTATCTTCAGAATTATCCCTAAAATCCACATCCTGTGTAAAAAATTCTGTAATTTCAAAACTTGCTTTATTATCTTCTAAACCAAATAGAACTTGGTTTTTCCACTCGGTAAAACTTAACCTATGAGTATTTGCAAATGCAAAAATAAATCCATCTTTTTCAACAAGTGGAAAAGCAAGCTTTATTAAATCAGCGTATTTTTTTTCGACTGTAAAAACTCCTTTTTTGCCACGCGAAAACGTTGGCGGATCAAGCAGAACTCCCTTAAATTTTCTTCCTTTCTTTTTATATCGTACCAAGAAGTCAAAAACATCACCCGCAACAAACTCATGTAAAGATGTATCTACGCCATTGAGTTTAAAGTTCTGGACTCCATGATCTAGTGAAGACTTTGATAAATCAACGCTCGTAGTTTGAGAACCATTAATTGCCGCCGCAAGACTAAAAGAGGCCGTGTATGAAAATGTATTTAATAGTGATCCGTCACAAAGAAGTTTTGCGACTTTTTTTCTGTTTTCACGCTGATCAAGATAAAGTCCTGTTGGAGCACCAGCACATAGTTTAATTATGTACTTTATTGAATTTTCCTTGATTTCAACTACATCATTTTCCGCGCGACTTCCGGCTAGGAATTCACTCTTATTTCCGCTAATTTTTTTTGATCGATCCACTAAATATAAACCATTAATACAAGGTAACTCAAGTAGTGCTGTCTGAAGCTCTGTAAATTGCTTAAGCCAGGAGGATGAATAAACATGAATCAGGCCAAAACCTGCATATACATCAATTGCAAGATTTTCAAAGTTATCAGCAGCGCCATTAACTAACCTAAACGCTGAAGATGAACCAATATCAAGCCTAAATTTTTCCAAACAAGATACTCTATAATCATACGCTGCCTTAAACGATACCATGTAGCCCTATTACCTCCTTTCCCTCCACTTTAACAAGCTGCCGTGCTTTGACAAAATAATTACTACTTTTTTTCTTTACTTAAACCAGC
>CAZQUK010000313.1:0-4176 GCA_964596435.1 uncultured Oligoflexia bacterium | reverse complement strand
AGAATGGGGTGCGGTAAATATTTTTAATAAATAAAAAATTATTTTCTTAAGTTTTATAAAATTAAATTTTTAAATATTCTTTTACTGCCTGTAATTTAATGCGGCTGTAACATCCAAAACTCCACCCGTAATAATTTTACCTTGAAGACCAGGTGTCTTACGGGCCGTGGCTAAAATTCTTTCTTTTATCTGTTTATAATTTTCATTCGGATATTGTGCCCATATTCTAGCTGCAGCACCTGCAACAAATGGTGTTGCCATTGATGTTCCGTTCCACTCAATAAGCATTCTCTTCTTTTTGTTACAAAGCTCCGTACTACCTTCTTCGCAGGGGGCGCTAATAACAACTTCCTCGTCGGCAATAATGTCAGAATAATCGCCTCCTGAAACGGTTGAAAGGATTTGCGTTCCAGGGGCCGCTATATGAACACTCCTTGCGCCATAGTTTGAAAAACCTGCAAGTCTGTCCATCTTATCGCTTGCAGCCACAACAATGATGTTATCAAGATCTTTTGAAAAAGCTGCCGGAAAAACCGGAAGTTCATCTTTATCCTGATTGATGCCATTATTACCCGCGGCCACTACAAAAAGAGCACCTGCTTGTTTTGCACGATAAATTGCGATTTTTAGCGCAGAAACATTTGCCATGCTTCTTTCCAAGCGGCTGCCCCAACTGGCACTAATAATTTTAACACCTCTTTTAATTGCGTAATCTATTGATTGAATAGCGCCAGCATCGCTGCCCTGCCCCGCGCGTTCATGACCGTAATCGTAAAAAAACTTAAGCGCCATAATACGGGCCCCTGCACCTGAACCCTGAATTCCTTCTGAATTATTTGCAACCGCAGCAACGTGCCCTGCACAGTGGGTACCGTGTCCGGGATTTTCAAGAAAGCCATAGGCTCGACCTCTTTTACACCAGAAATCTTTATAACAACCTTTAAGATCGAAGTGAACGTAGTCGTAAGGTTTGAGGCGTTTATGGGCGAAGTCCCTTCCAACAACTCGGTAATTACCTGGCATGCGCCACATGGCGTGAATTAGGTCAGGATGATTGTAATCAACACCGGTATCAAGAACCGCAACGATTACACCATTTGCGTTATTTACACCTAAGCGGTCAACGTTGATTCTGTGTATTGCCCAGTCTTTCATAACAAGCGGGTCAAAACCTCTTGTTATAAATTGGGCAGGTTTTTCAACAATTGGCAACGCCGGTAACTTGAAAGCATCGTAATAGTAGGAATTGAACAACGAAAACAGTGGGCTTGCGGCTGTGGCGTAAGGCGCCTCTGAATCTTCGGCACTAAAGGAGCTTGCAGACTCTGTTGAGCCAAATACCCTGCCTGGTACATCATCCCCAAATACACCTTCTGATTCGTAGGCCCCATTATTTTTTTCAGGATCAAAAATTTTAATTTTTGTAAAAAGTGAAATTTTATAGAAGTTATTTTTTGTAACATTCGCCACATCCCTTGATGCACCAATAACTTTCTTTATTCCCTGCTCTGAAAGACCGGACGGCAACTTTAGTCTGACAACACCTAGCTCCGGGTTTACAAGTTCCACCGAATCAGTAATGCCGGAAAAATGTTTGTCCCACATTGTGGAACCTAGAACCAAACGAAAATTTGATTTGGTTGAAGCTTCATCTTCTTGCGGTAAATAAAATTTTACAATTAATTCAAATGGAGGCTTTGAATTTTTATTTACTCCCTGTTGATCAGCAAATGCATTACTTAAAAATACCGGAGCCAAAAACAAAGACGCTGCTAATAAAAAGCTAATAAATTTTACTAACGATACATCTCTTTGTGTTGTGATTTTTTTAAACATTATCATCCCCCCAAACCCAAGGCCCCTGGTGTTTGTTAAAGCTGCACTTATAAAGCAAGAGCTAACAAACTAAAACAACTAGGGGTTTTCCTATCTTAAACAAACAATTTAGGAGGGTACGAATAACAGATAATTAAATAAATGCGTATGTTCTTCCCCCCGAAATTAGTTTTTGACCCTAACAATAATGATTTTAAAATACAAGCACGCGGGCAAAAAACTCTAGAAGTGACCGGACAAACCTCCAATTTTTCATATAGAAATTACATGAAACATATGTTTTGCATATAGCTAACAACTCGCGTTAATATGTTGGTTCGTCTAACTGCCCCAAAAAAACAACTTTGATTTGATAATTTGATAATTTATGGCCTTACTTGATTTTATACACTCGGTGGTAGGGCCGTTCGTGTCATATTGCGTACCGTATTGCGTATTGCCGTGGGCCGTTCGTGTCGTGCGTATCCGTATTGCGTATTGTTGTGGGCCGTTCGTGCGGCGCGGCGTATCTTGTTGCGTTTTGCCGTGGGCCGTTCGTGTATTGCGTATCCGTATTGCGTATCGCCGTGGGCCAGTCAATTCGGGCCAGTTTTTACTATTCATACTTGGAATAAATATTCCGATACGGGTATTTGGAGGGCTATTTTCGTAGAGCACAACTTCATAAACTGAGAGCAGATACTGCACGGGGTGCTTTGATTTGATGTTTAGTCTTACCAGTTTTGGTAAAAAAAATGACAGAATTATGCAAACAAAAATCAATTATATTTAACGGCATTTTGCAGCTTACTGTTGTTTTTTTACTTATGGTTCCAAGCGGGGCTATGGGTGCGGGTGCCGCTCCCCCATCCCGTCCATCAGCACTTATGAGCGATAGCGACTACGAGGCCCTTGTTAAAATACAAGATGGAAGAAAGAGACAACTTGATCTACTTGCACGCTACGAGGAATTCACGGCTGAGGTTAGCAAGCTTGAGCCATATTACAAAAAACTTAAATTCTTAAAATTAAAAGGCGCAAAAGGAAGGCGCTATAGTGATCTGAAAGAAAAAATAAGAAAACTAGAACTATTAAAAACTGAACTTCAAAACATTGATGAGCTTAAAAAAGATCCTAAAAAAATAGAGTCATTGAAGATGCTTTACTTAAATGATTCTTATGTGGTTAACAGACAAAGATTATTCAGAGACTGGGCCTGGGGAAAAACCTGGATACAACCAATCATTGAAAGCCTTCCCGCACTTTCTGAAGATTTAGAGTACTCTCACTGCAGAAAAAAACCGCAATACAGTTGTAGAAATTGTGCAAAAACACTTACACAAAAACGCACATCCTTTGCTGGACTCGCAAAATCGCTTGGTCTACCGCTTAATGAGAACGACAATTGTCCGTATAACAGGGTGGAACTTACAAATCTACATTACGGACACTTAAATCAAACCTTCTCACTCGATTACACAATAATTGCGAACAACAACAAAAAGTACGAAAAGGCATGGAATTGCATTGAGCTTTTGTCGGGTCTTGCAAGAGATTCATTTTGTGGGTGCATTCCTTCCCTTTCGGACGCGTATAATGCAAAAGTTAAACCCAGAAAAATTGAGGGTGCAATGAGATACATGGGTTTCATTGCAAAACAATACAGATACGATGTTGACGTTAACGATATGGGTGAAAAAGTTGTCACACTTCGTATCCACTTTAAGGGCGATCTAATACAGGACACATCGACGAGAATACTTGTTGCGGCAAACATCAAAGAAGCCGAAGATATTTGGAACGATAACGCCCCTTATCGTGGGGTAAAATTCAAATTCAAAGTAGTAAACACCGACGCTGAGGCACACTTTAGCGTAGGCTTGGATGATAAATTTGCAAGACGTCAATATGATGATACATGGTCAACGAACTTCAACCCTAATACATTTGCACACGAAATTGGCCACATGCTTGGACTTGATGATGAATACAACATGGTCGGAAGTGTTCTTGATGAAAATTTACCTCTTCAAATTAGTAGGCAGTGCCTAAACGAAAGCCTAATGTGCAACAATTATTCAGGTAGACCATCCCCCTATCACTATTACCTAATTTTAAGGCGCGCCCAGTGTGCTATGCCGTCAACCAATATTGACTACCCTTTTTAGTGCGTGAGGTTGTCGCACTTTTTAGTGGGTGAGGTTGTCGCACTTTATTAGTGCGTGAGGTTGTCGCTCCGCCTGCGCCGCGAGTATGGAATTTGTGAGTTGCCGCACTTTTTTGTGGGTGAGGTTGTCGCACTTTATTAGTGCGTGAGGTTGCCGCACTTTATTAGTGCGTGAGGTTGTCGCTCCGCCTGCG
>CAZQUK010000312.1:0-4177 GCA_964596435.1 uncultured Oligoflexia bacterium | reverse complement strand
AAAATAAGCCACGACATTCAAGGAAGTTTTACAGGCTATGTGCCAGACTTTGGGATACAGAGGTTTTAATAATTGTTTTCATATTTACCGGATGTGTGTAGGGAGATCAGAGGGCATCTTGTTGGTCTTTACTGGATATTATTACCGCTACTTGTTGTATTTCTTATTATGCTTGAGTTTTTTAAACTTCCTGAGAAAAACCCAAGTGCTGGTAATATAATAAAACGTGCTATTATTTCAATGCTTCTTCTGTTTTCACTAGAAGAATGCATGGATGTAATTGCAATAATTTGTGATGGAATCACAAAACATATTGATGGGATTGCAAAATTAAAGGATCTTCTTGTATTCCTTGAAAAGAATTACAAAAACTCTGAAATAAGTTTCCTAAAATTCCGTGAGGCACTTATTTTTATCGTGAGTATTCTTTCGTATATTATAGCTTATCTTGGTGTTTTTATAACTGATGTACTGATTCAATTTGTGTGGGGTGTTCTTTACGCTGTTAGTCCCCTAATGATCCTTATGTATGTGTCAGACAAAACAAGTTTTGTTACATCAAATTTATACAAGGGTCTTTTAAATGTCCTAAGTTGGAAAATCCTAGCGTCAATCTTAGGCGTAATGCTATTAAAACTTGCAACCGCACCACAAGTTGGCGGCTGGGATAATTTTATAACAACGGTACTAATTAATCTTTGCATAGGATTATCCATGCTTTTGGTTCCATTTGCTGCAAAGTCGCTAATGAGCGATGGGATGACGAGTGCTGCAAGCGCAATGGCAGCAATTCCAACAATGGCCGTTTCAAAAACAATTCAGGCTTATAGTGCAAAATACGGGAAACGAGCTGTTCAAGCCGGTCGTGATACAGGCTCAAGAGCAATTAAGGGGGCGTTTTACAATGTTCCAAAAGAGGTACTTACTGGATTTCGAGGTACCAGGAAGTTTGCATTAAATAGCTATAATAAAATAAAAAGCGGTATCGGCTCAGGTAAAAGCAAAACAAATAAAACAATGTACCAAGGTACTAACAATTTCAAATCAAGACCAAAACCAAGTTTTAACCAGAAAAAGGAGAGCAAATAATTTGAAAAATAACGATAATAATACGGACAACAAAAGCGTCACAAATCAATGGGTATTTATCAATAAAATGCTACTCATTTACAAGATTGTAGGTATTGGCTTATCAATACTTACAATTATTTTATCGGTATTGATATTTATAATGT
This sequence comes from uncultured Oligoflexia bacterium, assembly GCA_964596435.1. Classification (GTDB taxonomy): domain Bacteria; phylum Bdellovibrionota; class UBA1018; order UBA1018; family CAZQUK01; genus CAZQUK01. The sequence continues at coordinate 2,942 of CAZQUK010000312.1, read as the reverse complement.
GGTTTAGTGATCCAATTGTTGTTGTAGAAAGTAATTGCGATAAAACGTTTATAACCGGTAAAAGAAGTGAAATAAGCATTACAGAAAACGATATAAAGGAATTTGTAACCAAGTGGATAACGCTTCATTATAAATGGATTGAATTTGATCCTGAGACAATTATACGCAATATCGAGCCAATAACGACGGCAGGACTCAAGGAAAAGCTCAAAAAGGATTTTGGCGAGCAGAAAGCACAAAACACTAGTGACAAAAGCATTGAACAAAATGTTTCAAACGTATTGGTTACACTTACTGATAATGAAGCCATAGGAACATTTGATAGAATCATTAGGATTAATGGCATTCCGCTAGTAACTCCAGTTGAAGTGGCACTAAACATAGTTCAAGGCTCAAAAACACGCTGGAATCCACTTGGGCTTTATATAAACGGCATTACGGAGCATGAGGATAAATGAAGCACATTGCTTTGTTTTGGTTGATTGTATCTGTTGTGTGCCTGTTCCCAAGAGATTTTAGCGGAAGCATTCGTACCGTTTATACAAACGATAAGGCAATGACTCCCGTGTTTCTTTCCATGGGACAATCTACCGTTCTTAGGTTTAGAGATAAGCCCAAAAAGATTGTAATTGGTAATCAGAATTATTTTAATGTGGAATTTATTGATAACGACATCGCACTTCAACCCCAAGGCGTTGTTAAAAGTAATATTTTTATTTATACAGAGAATCAAACTTATGGATTGATATTAAGTGCTGGCAGGGGGGTTGCTTATGATGATTTGGTATATATTCAGTGGAAAAATGTAATTCAAGTTAATCAGAGTAAAGAACCAAAAGGCAAAAAGGTTAAGGAAAAAAAGAAAATTCCATATGAAACGAGTTTTAGGATCAAAGACGTTCTTAAAATTGATGTAATGAAACTTACAAATGGCGAAATGAATGGAATTATAATCATTGATCTTGAGCTTCAAAATATTACCAATGAAAAAATAGCCTCTCATAATATTAAGATAAAACTAACGGCTGATGGAAAAGACTTGCCATATCAAAGAGCCATAATTGAAAAGGAAGAACTTAGCGCAAGTGAAAATTCAAAGGCCAGAGTCATTGTAAAATCCAAAGAAGCCCAAGAAATTACAATAAACGTAAATTACAAAGAAATTATCGGCAAATTAGTTATTCCAAAGGGGGCGTTATAAAGTCGAAAATAAAACGGTGTTGTTTATGGTTAAAGAAGAAACTAATGTGGCTTGTAGTTAAAGATGAAGGAGGCAAGAAGACATTAAAAAAAATAACAATTGCAATCGTTCTTATCGGAGTTGCTATTGTTATCGTTGTATGTTTGCTTATATTTAAGAAAAAAGAAGACACAAGCTATTTTGAAAAAAGCGATAAAAAAATCACGTTAAAACTGGTTCCCAAACAGGAAGAAGGCGCAAATAAAAACAAGGCATTAGGCTTTATTGCCGATTACCGAACAAATAATGAGGTTAAAACATCTCAAAAACAATCAGGCCAATCATCAGTAAAAATAAATTATAACGCAAAACAGATAATTGAAAGATCTGATGCCAACACTGACAAGAAATTACCAATAGGATCAAGTTTTATTGGTAAATTACTTACAGGAATTGATACAAGGGAGCCAAATCAATTTATCAAGGTTGTTCTTCCATACGGAGCTTCTTTTCAAAGGGAAAGAAGGCTTGAGCGTAATTCAATAATATTTGGAACAATAAATTATCCTGGAAAAGGCGAGAAAATATATATGAGTTTTTCAAGGGGAGTAATGCCTAATGGCAATGAGTTTATGCTACAAGCACAGGCATTAAATCCAGCCGATTATTCTCCAGGTCTTATTGGTGATTATCACGGCAAAAGCGACATCAGAATTGCAACAACACTTGGGCTTCATATGCTTGGTAGTATGGGTGAAGTGCTAACAGAAAAAGAGTCTTTAGGTGATTCAATGATGCCAACACCTAAATCAAATATGAAAAATGCTTTCTATTATGGCGCTTCAAATGCCGCAAATGAGGAAGCAACTAGGCAGGCCGAGGAACTAAGATCAACCGAGGCTTATGTAACTGTTGAATCAGGAACTGAGCTTGTTATTCAGCTTATTGAAACCTACAAGGGAGGAACAAACTAAATGACAGAAACAAAAAAAAGCCAAAGCAAATCAAATACAGTGGTTTTAGACACATTTTGTGATGCATTTTGTAAAGCACTGGATGCAATTTCTAAAATGGCATGGCTTGGAGTAAAAATGCTACCTGTAAAAAAATGGGAATTTTATTGGATTACTTTCACCATTTTCTCTGTTTTATATGTTATAGCGTACTCTTTTGTGCTTTTTAAGTTAGCATTAAAAATATTTCCAGAGTTGATTTCAAGTAAAATATTTTTAATTGTAGTTCAAATTCCTTTTCATTATCAAACATTGGTAATGGCTGCATTTATTTTCATTCCAATACTTGTGATACTTGGTGCTAAACCATTTATAAAACTTAGAAAGTATCAACAAGCGCTGGATTTTCTATCATTAAAATCAGGTCAAGGTACAAAGCCAATTGTTTTAAGTGTGATAAATCCAACTTCTTATACAACTAGAATATTTGTTTTATGTAGAGGAATTGGTTTATCGCAATGGGAAAACAAAAAAGATGCATTAACCACAGCTTTTGGTGAAATGGTTGATAGTATCAAGTTAAGTAGAAACAACAAAAATATTGAAATTAATTTATGCAAAAAGCGACTTCCTGAGCAATGTTTGTACAAGGATATGCTTAATGAATTGAAAACGCCTTACAGCTTTGTTGTAGGCGAGTCATATGATGGCGTATTAACACAAAATATACGCTCACTTCCGCATATGTTAATTGCAGGATCAACTGGTAAGGGTAAATCAGTATTTTTTAAGCAAACACTTCTTGGTTT
>CAZQUK010000311.1:0-4196 GCA_964596435.1 uncultured Oligoflexia bacterium | reverse complement strand
GAGCCAATCACTAGTGTTTTTCCTGTTTGGCTATTGCTTTTATTCTTTTTGTTTATTGCTCCTAGTGCTGTAACAGCTATTAGTTTGGTGCAATATGCAAAAAAAACAAAACATTTGGTTAATTATCCATATAGATTTACAAAAGTTAAATATTATTTCTTTTTAGCAAATAAAGATTTTAATAATGAAATTTTGAATTTATTAAAAGAAATGGAATTTAATATAAATACAAACAATATATCTGAAAACAATATTTTTATTAAAGCAACAAAGCAGCAAAATAATGCCGACGTTTACAAAAACAAGAAGGGTGTTGACGAAGTATTTCTTGAGATACTGGCATATTATTCAAATAAAAATTGGAATGTCACGCTTAGAGGATATCCAGATAATTTTATACAAATTGGCGATTTTAGATTATCAACTCAATATATGCTTGAAGAAGTAATTGAAAAATTAAATTCTAAAGAGACTTTTACAAACGATAAATGGCAGAGAATAAATGAAAATTGGGAGGTTATCGAATAACCCCATAACCACAAAGCAGGACGTTGGAGGAAAAAGATATGGCATGCAAATACTTAGAAACACACAATGAATCAATACCAGTAATAGGAGGTTCATTGGATAATGTGACTTATGTTTGTAAATTAAAATTACAAAGCCAAGAAAAGCAGTTTGAAATATACTACAGACTATTTAAGGATGGACATGAAGGCAGTATGATTTCAAATCAATGCCCTTTTGGTGAAAATAAAGGCTTTAATAAGTGCCCATTTTGTAAGTGACCCCAACCCTCCACTTAACTGTCCCACAACTTACCTGAGGTTGTTGGGACACCTTTAAGGGCAAATTAAAAGCGGTATCTGATACCAGAATTTAGTTAAGTAAGATTTTACGACTTTCTAAACTTCACAAAAACTCGTCCGTGCCAGTTTCGTGCCTAAAATTGTGCATATTTCATGAAAAAAGTTGGCACGCTAGAGTAGCTAAATAATATTACTGTTCCGTTGGCAATGGGACACCACCTATGTTGTGGGACGCTTGATTTTATTAAGAGTTTTAAGTTATGAACTGTCGCTATGACAAAATTTAAGATTAGAATTTATAAACTCACCAATGGAAGTTACCAGATTTCTTTTAATCACCCCATTACTGGAAACAGAAAACGTTACAAGTTTAATTCACTTGATGAAGCAACGAAGTGTCGTGATTATTTAGAAAAACAATACGAAGAAGATAAACTTCAAGTTGATGGCGGTGTCACAGTAAAAGACTTAATTAAGATTCATCTTAAAAAAGTTCCAAATTCAAAACTAATCAGTAACAAAAAACGATTTAATCATTTCTTTAGAGAATTTAGTAATAAAAAAATTAATGAAATTACTAAAACTGACGTGATGAATTGGTTTGATAAACTGCAAAAACGCTATGGATATTATTCATCAACTATGGTTGGGGTTAAAACACAGATTAATTACCTTTTTAACTTTGCAATTGATGAAGGCTATATAGAAAGGAATCCCACATATAGCATCTTCTTTACTCAAAAGTGTCCTAAGATGCCACGAGTCGTTCTTAATATTAATGAAGTTGAATCACTGGTTAAAGATATCAAAGCTTTTAGTCCAGATGAGTTATATCCAATCATTTATACATTGATGCACACTGGCGCAAGGCGTGGGGAAATATTAAACGCAAAGTGGGAACACTTAGATCTTAAAAAAGGACTTATTCATATAACTAAGACAAAAAACGGAGAACCCAGAAGTGTTAGAATGTCAGATAACCTAAAGGCTTTCATATCAAAACAAGAAAGAAGGAACGAAGAATACGTTTTTACCCTTTTAGATGGCAGACCAGCAAAATTTAGTTCAGTTGAAAGAAGAATAAGAAAGTTTAAGGATGAACACCCTTCTAATTATGAGTGGAATTGCCATACCTTTAGACACTCCTTTGCATATAATTTCCTGAAAAGTGGAGGTCAAATGTATGAACTTCAAGCAATCCTTGGGCACAAGAACATTAGTATAACGATTGACATCTATGGTCATATTAGAAGTGAGGATGTCACAACCTCTTCACCATACTCGATTTAATAGGCTCTCAGACGCACCAGGATTGATTTTAAACGTCTTTATAGGCTCACCCAAGCTAGACGTCAATTCTTTTGTATAGACACCGTTAATACTTGTATTGACAATGTAGGACAATACGTTGACAAATTTTTTAAGTCTTGTTACCCAATATCACTCATGAATGACCCCATTAGTCGAAACATATTACTTCTTTCAAAATTTGCACACGAAGATGAACTGTATCTTTTAAGACAAACAGAATCTTTTGCAATATCTAAAGGGATTTGTGAACCATACTCTGTAATTTCAAAACAAATTGGTCTTTCTCAAATTAAAAATGGTGACATGATTGTATGCTCTGATGAATCGAGACTAGGCTCAATTATGGATGCTGTAAAAATACTTATGAAGGTGGTTGAGGTTGGTGCTGAGATTATAACCCCACAGATTGATTTAAGGGCTAATTCTAAAGGATTTAAGGAGAAGAAAAGTATTATTGAGTTTTTAGTGTCTGTTAAGAAGCGTCATAAGTCTTATAAAATACGAGAAGCCCTTTGGCTTAAAAACAAACGCTCTCCACAGATGAGACATAAAATAACAGATGAAATTAAAAAACAAATCATATCTGATTATAAGCGATATAAGAGCCTCCGTATAGTTGCTGAGAAGTACGGAATTTCCCGCTCTAGTTGCCAGAGGATAATTACTCATTATTTTGATTAACTCGCAAGAAGTTTATCAATCTTCTTTCTGAATAAATATAATGCAAATTCATCTATCATCTCTATTGCATTATTTGCATATTCTAATGGTGTTAAATGTTGGCTAATAAGCAGATTGTTGTTTTTTTCCCATTTCTTATCATGATAACAATATACCGGACTTACTGCTAGATACCCAAGGTCACTGCCGTCATATTTATCCTTGAGATTCAAATCACATAGTCTATTTTCTATGGCATGAATTGCTTCAAGTATTGTCATTAAAAGTATCCTTTCTCAACATATCGTGTGCCTTCACTGTTAAAAATGATGGTTTTATGTGTGTGCATCCCACGCCTTCTCATTTTTTGAAGTGTAAGTTCACGGTCATCTTTATTTGCTCGTCCATTATTTACATCTTTTGGTTTAGGTCGATTGAAAAGAAAAACATTCTGGGCTTCTTGAACAGATGTTGCTGAACCTTTAATGTCAAATTCAGATTCAATCCTAGTTTCAATCGTTTTTCTTGGGTGCATCACCATGACAATATGAACATCAACATTTTTACAAAACATTATGAGTTTATGGATTACAGTGTCCATTTCGACCAACTGGTCGGCAGACCTTGTAATTTTCATAAAAAAGTTTAGGTTATCAACAAAACACACCTTGCAACCTTTTTCTTTGACCATATACTCAATGTCATAAAGCAGTTGTTCAAGAGATATGCGATTATCATACAAAGAAAACTCTATAATATCCTTTTCAAGATACTCAGCATATTTTGTGTGTATGTTTGCTAAATCACCTGATGGTACTGCTTCTCCTGTGTTTATGTCTTTTCCTACAAGTGCTGAAATTACACGCTTCATAAAGTCCACATGCCCCGTTTCTACAGACATTACAAAGTGTTTTACATGTTGTTTAAGAAGTTGTGCGCTCAAGTTTGCAAGAAACGTCGTCTTACCACTTCCTGTTGAGCCACAAAGGATTGAAAACTCTTTTGGTCTAAATCCTCCTACCATTTTGTTCCATAACTTCCAATCAGGAAGCATTATGGATGGATGCGGTGTTTTTAACTCCTCAAGTGCTTGGAGATATACTTCTCTTTGATTTCGGAATTTTGGTTCTTCTCTGTTCATTGTTTTGTCCTTTCGTTTTTGTATTTACAGTTCAGTTTTTATTTCCCTTTTGGGAGATAAAAGATTGTCAGGTGGTTTTATCCATTCCTGCCACTCATTTTTTATGAAATTTAGAAACTTCTTTACATATTCAGTGCCAATTTTCTCAGTATCTTCACAGTGTTGATAATAATTCTTTATAGCTTCAACGAGAGAATCATATTGCTTTTGTGTCTTGATAGTTTTACCCCAATTGAGCGAAAAAATCAGGCCGCCTTGCCTAAGTTAGTCTGAAC
>CAZQUK010000310.1:0-4203 GCA_964596435.1 uncultured Oligoflexia bacterium | reverse complement strand
TATTGCAGGAGCGTGAATATGAACCACTGGGTTCAGTAAAATCTAAAAAAACAAATGTCAGAGTTGTTGCAGCAACAAATAGGAAGCTTGCGGATCTTGTAAGCCATGAAAAGTTCAGGGATGATTTGTATTTTAGATTAGCTGTTGTAAGAATTTCAATTCCACCCTTAAAGGAAAGGCGCGAGGATATACCGCTGCTTGTTGAACATTTTATTCAACGTTTTAATGCCAAAAGAAATAAGAACATTGTAGGTATTACCCCAGCTATAATGGAAATTCTAATGCGGCATGATTTTCAAGGTAATGTTAGGGAGCTTGAAAATATTATTGAGTATTGTTTTGTGCTTTGTCATGACAGATTTATTGATGTCGGTCACTTGCCAGAAGAGTTACAGCCTGAAAACAAAAATTATATTAAATCTATTACCGTTCAGAAAGTTGAATCAAAGCTTAAACTTGCGGAGGTTGATGTAATCAAATCTGCTTTAGTAAATAATTTTGGTCACATGGGAAAGGTTGCAAACGAATTGGATATAAGCAGAACAACACTTTGGCGAAAGTTGAAAAAGCACGATATCTTTCCGAAAGAATATAAGAGTATATCATAATAACTTGTTTCATTTTGGAAACATTGAAACATTGCATATGTTTCAATGTTGAAGTAGAGCAAAACAAAAAAGAAAAAAACAAGTTAAATATTCCGTAAAAAGTTACACCTATAAGTTGGTCTGATTATTGCTAGTGCTATCACACCTGAGGTGTGAAAATTGAAATTAGCAATACCAAGATTTGATGAAGAAGTTGCTCCATGTTTTGAGTATTCGGCAACTATTTCAATATTCACTTTTACAAGAAACAGAATCATAAACCAAACCGATTTTTCATTATCAAGCAAGGAGCCTATGGATCGATTGAGGCTGCTTAGGGATCAAAATGTGAATGTATTAATATGCAGTGGAATTCAGGCTTCGTTTCAAATGCTTTTAGAATCAAAAAAAGTAAAAGTCATATCTTGGATTACTGGTAAAGTTGATGAAGTTATAAAAAAATTTATCAAAGGTGAATTGCAAGGAGGAAATGACGATGGTCACAGCAAAAGATAAATATGCATACTATATTGAAAACGCAGCTCTTGATGTTAAAGATAAACCCGCTAAGTTTCTTCAAGCTTTTGCGGCGGTTTTAAGTAATTCAAGTTATGGTGTTGCGCTTGATGTATATTCAAGAATGGGAGCAAAATGCAGCAGGTGTGCATCAACATGTCAGTTCTACGATTCAACTAAAGAAGACAGAGATATACCGTGCAATAGGTCAGAATTATTATTAAAGGTTTATAGAAGGTATTTTACAAGAACTGGAATATTAAAATCAAAAATTTATGATGATTTTGTATTAACTGATGAGTATCTGGATGAAATGGCTGAAGCATATTACCGTTGTACGGCCTGCAGACGTTGTAAAGCCACATGTCCAATGGGAATTGACCACGGTTTAATAACACATTTGGCAAGGTGGTTGCTTGCTGAAATAAAAATAATTCCAAAAGCTTTAGTTGTTGCTGTACGGGAGCAGTTACAAGGTGTTGGAAATACATCTGCAATCCCCGTTCCGGCACTTAAGGATACATGTGAATTTCTGGAAGAGGAATTTGTTGATATATATAATGCTCATAATATCAAATTTCCAATAGATGTTCCAAATTCTGAATATGTTTTTTTTCCTGCTGTATCTGATTACTTGCTTGAACCAGATACATTAATGGGTAATGCGGCCGTGATGCATGTTACGGGCGGTTCATGGACGATTGGAACAGGGAATTTTGATGGTATTAATTATGGTCTATTTTATAGCGACAGGATGATGGAAAAAATAGTTAAAAAACTTGTTGCAGAAACAAAAAGATTAAATGGCAAAAAAATACTGATTGGTGAATGCGGGCACGCAACCAAAAGCGCATGGTTTGCTTCAACGTTTTGCGGCCCAGATGCACCAGAAGTGGTAAATTTTCTGCAGTACACATATAAACAACTGATGCTTGGTAAAATTCCACTAAAAAAAGAAAAAATTGAGGAAATTGTAACTTATCATGACCCATGTAATATAGCACGAGTAGGACGAATAACCGAAGAACCAAGAGAAATATTAAAAGCAATATGTAAAAATTTTGTTGAAATGACACCTAACAGAAAAGAAAATTATTGTTGTGGAGGTGGTGGTGGACTTGTGTCTGTTGATGAGGTTAGAAACTTCAGAACCAAATTAATGGGTAAGAAAAAAGCTGACCAGGTTCGTACAACTGGTGCAAAATATCTTGTTGCACCTTGTGCTAATTGTAAGAAACAACTTAAGGAAGTGTGTGAAGATAACGGTTTAGATGATGTTACGGTAATAGGACTTCATGATTTACTGCTAAAAGTAATTGATTTTGAAAAGTGTGTTGATCAAAAAGATTCAAACAATAAAACAAAGATACAGGAGAAGTAAAATGGACCAGTGGCTTGAGTTTGCAAGGGGACCAGTTTTTGTATTTTCAGTTGTTTTCATGGTTTTTGGTTTAATAAGACTTTTTGTTTTAATGGTTATTGATGTTGTAAAAGTTATGCTAAGAGCGGGCGACAAATCATTGCCGTATAAATCAATTGTAATTGAAACTTTAAAATGGGTATTCCCAATAAAGAAAATCAGGAATCAATTCGTTTTTAGTTTAACTTCAATATTGTTCCATTTTGCAATTTTAATTGTCCCTGTGTTTCTCGGGGGGCATATTGTTTTATGGTCAAGGGGAGTAGGACTTTCGTGGCCAGCGCTGCCTAACTGGGCTGCAGATATTATTACCATTATTGCAATAATAACGGCCATTATGTTGGTCCTACAGAGACTAACAGCTAAGGCCACAAAAGCTATTTCAAGACTACAGGATTACGTTATACCGGTAATTATTTCGTTTCCTTTTATTTCCGGATTTTTGCTAATGCATCCTTCAAGCAGTCCTTTTGAATACAATTCAATTATGCTTATGCATGTAATGAGTGCAAATTTGGTACTGATTTTAATTCCTATTACAAAGCTAAGTCATGCTTCACTCATAACCAGTGTTCAATTGGTGTCGGAGGCCGCATGGCATTGGCCGGCAGATTCGGGCAGTAAAGTTGAATTAATGCTTGGAAAGAAAGATGAAAAAATATGAAAGATACATATGCAATATTAATTGATACAACGTTGTGTTCGGGGTGTGAAAGATGTGTTTCAGCATGTAAAAAAGAATATGGGTTGGGGCAGGACAAACCTCGTCCTTGGAAAAACAAAATAGATGATCTTTCTTCAACAAGATACATAACCATATCAAAGCAGCCGGACAACAAGAACGTAAGAAAACAATGTAGACATTGTTTAAATCCTCCATGTGTATCTGCTTGTTTGGTTGGTGCCATGCAGAAAACAAATGAAGGACCGGTTATTTATGATAAAGAACTATGCATGGGGTGCAGATATTGCATGGTAGCCTGTCCTTTTGGAATTCCAAAATATGATTGGGAAAAAGCAATACCGTACGTAAGAAAATGCATAATGTGTTATCCAAAAATAAAGTTAGGTAAATTACCTGCATGTGTGGAGGCTTGCCCCGAAGGTACTGTACGTTTTGGAATGAGGGGCGAGTTAATAAAGTTTGCGAAAAACAAAATATATTCTGATACAAAATATATTAAACACATTTGGGGCGAAAAAGAAATAGGCGGCACATCGGTGCTTTATATTTCAGATATTTCATTGGACTTTTTATCATTTAAACCTGAACTAGGCGAAAAACCTATTCCAGAATTAACTATGGCGGCATTATCAAAGGTGCCACCAATTGTTTTAGCGATGGGAGGTTTGATGACTGGTACGTGGTGGGTAATTGGCAGAAGAATGAAGTTGGAAAAAGAGAAACATGAACAGGATAAAAACAATCAAACTGGAGAAGAAAAGAAAAATGACTAGAAGGCAAGAAATATTTAAAACAGTTCTTTGGGGTATTCTTGGCGTGTTTGCTGTTTTGACAGCTATAAGGTTTTTAAGTGGTCTTGGTGCAACAACTGCATTAACTGACATGGCTCCATGGGGCTTGTGGATAGCTTTTGATGTTATGGCTGGTGTTTCATTGGCGGCCGGTGGCTTTGTGGTTGCAGCAATTGTCTATATATTTGGTAATAAAAAATATAA
>CAZQUK010000309.1:0-4215 GCA_964596435.1 uncultured Oligoflexia bacterium | reverse complement strand
TAAAAGAACTTCATCAATCAAAAGCTGATGGTATATATTTTTAGGTTGAAATTTGTTTTTCATCTTGATAACATACAATTAATTGACACAAATGACGCAAAAACACTCAAATAATTGGTGGTTATTATGAAAAAACAAATGAATTCATCCCCTTTAACCAAGCGACTGCTTATCGAACTTGGTAAAAATATCAGACTTGCGCGTTTACGACGAAACCTATCTGTTCGGATTATTGCCGAGAGGGTTGGTGTCTCTGTAAACACCATCACATCCCTAGAAAAAGGTCTGGCCGGGGTTAGTATTGGAGTCGTTGCCAATGTTCTCCACGCGCTTGGTTTAGCAGAAGATATCAAGTCACTTGCTAAAGACGACGAATTTGGCCGGAAGCTCCAGGATATGGAACTAATCCCAAGAAAAAAAGCTCCCAAGATAAAAAAAACTGGTGAAAGAAATGAGTAATACTAACCTGAAGCAGATAGAAGTATGGGCAGATTGGCAAACATTAACAGAACCTATGCTCATAGGAGTGCTCAGTGCTCACTTATCTAGAGGCAAAGAAATTTTTTCCTTTGAATATGAATCAACATGGCTCAAAGGCCCTTACGCATTTGGACTTGATCCGGCATTAAAACTTTACTCAGGCAAGCAGTATCTCGCAGGCGATAAGCCCAACTTCGGAACTTTTTTAGATTCCTCTCCCGACAGATGGGGCCGAACACTCATCGAGCGAAGAGAAGCACTACTTGCCAGAAAAGAAAAAAGACCGGTTAAAAAACTTTTCGAATCTGATTTTTTACTCGGAGTATTTGATGAACATCGAATGGGCGGACTTCGTTTTAAATATACTGATGGGCCATTTTCAGATGATAATAAACAATATGCAACTCCTCCATGGTCATCAATCCGAGAACTTGAGGCTATCAGTTTAAAACTTGAAGAAGAAAATATTGAAAATAATCCTGAATACTCAAAATGGTTGCAGATGCTTTTTGCTCCAGGCTCATCACTTGGAGGGGCAAGGCCCAAAGCAACTGTTTGTGATCCTAAAGGGCATTTATGGATTGCAAAGTTTCCAAGTAAAAGTGACACTCATGATGTAGGTGCTTGGGAATATATTGTTTATGAACTAGCTAAAAAATGTGGACTTGATGTTCCTGATGCACAAACCATGAAAGTTGGTTTCAAACATCACACATTTCTTTCAAGGCGATTCGACAGAACAGCATCAGGTAAAAGAATTCACTTCTCATCAGCTATGACACTACTTGAAAGAAAAGATGGTGATAATGCAAGCCTTGGTGCAAGTTATCTTGAGCTTGTTAATTTGCTTATTGAATCAGGTGCCAATACAAATAAAGATATTGAAGAGCTTTGGAAGAGAATTGTATTTTCAATTTGTGTTTCCAATACCGATGACCATCTTCGGAATCATGGTTTCTTACTTACAAGTGAAGGATGGCAATTATCTCCTGTTTACGATATGAATCCTAATCAATTTGGCGATGGTCTCAGTCTTAATATCTCCGAAACCAGTAACGAACAAAGTTTAGAGCTTGCACTAGAAGTTTGTGCTAATTTCAGATTGGCGCAAAAAAAGGCCGAAAAAATAATTTCTAAAATAAAAACCGAAGTTTCAAAATGGCCAAATCTCGCAAAACAATTAAAAATTTCCAAAGTAGAACAAGAGAAAATGGCTGAAGCATTTCGAACAAAGTAACGAAATAAGAACTCAAATCTTTTTGTGCAGTAAGTTGCTGCACAAAAACGATCAAGACAGGTTTCTAGCGTGACTTTACTAAAATAGTCCCCAAAAAAACTACAACTATATGCAGGAGAACTTTGAAATAGGAAGTTACCGAACCGCTTGGAAGCTTTTGGGGAAGCTCCAGTCTTGCTCAGTCTTGTCATCACGCTCGCAACTCAGTGGCGAAGTGGAAGTGGATCAAGTAATTTTAGGCGGCGTAAATAACAAGGAAATCATAGGTATCGCTGCAGAAAAAAGCGGATTAGGCACGGGACGAATTCGCTTAAAACATCTCAAAAACGAAACAGCGGAACAAATTCAGAGCTTCATTTTAGAGACAGTAGAACTTGGTTCAAAAATTATATCGGATAGGCACAAGAGTTATCCCTCGATCGTTGAAAAAGGCTAACACTGTGCACAGATGTCAGTAATTTTCTGATAGAATAGACGCTCAGATGCGGCCTGATGGCCATCTTTTCTGAATGGAGTTGCTGTTAGCCCAAGAATAAACTTGGCCGGAGCTTTTTTTAAAACCTGCTCAAATGAGAATGCTGGAATATGGTGGCATTCGTCAATAACCACTTGTCCATAGCTAGATAATGATTGCAGCATTGCTATATCGATTGTTCCTGTTAATTTCTTTTTGCTCCCGCCATAGACGCCAATCTCTTTCTTATCGATTCCAAGTAAATCTGAAAGCTGGGTTCTCCATTGATCCATGAGTGGACTTCTGTGAACCAAAATTAATGTTGGTGTCTTCCGTTTAGCTATAATAGCACAAGCCATTACTGTTTTTCCTGACCCAGGTGGGGCAACAAGAACACCATTTTCATGTTTTAAAATTTCATTTATGGTTAATTGCTGTTCCTTAAAGAGCTTGCCATTAAGGGCGAGTTTTAGGCGCTTGGGATTTAATCTTTCATCCCGAATTATGACTTTTGCTCCAACTCGACTGCAAATCTCAAGAGAGGAATCAAGTGTCCCACATAGTTTTCTAGACTTATTGAATGTCGTTTTGAAAGAGCATTAGAAATAATAATTGAGCCAAGTTGCCTTGCAAGTCTTGCTGCAATGGGTTCTGCAAAAATAATCCAAGCATGGCCACCATTGCCAGATCGTGATCGTTCAATCGCAACATCAACACCCAGTTCTCTTGCCGCTTGTTTATAGGCAAAAGCATCATCTATCCATGTTGTTTTATCAAAGTCAGCCACAAGGAACTTGCATGTGTCATCTGGTTTAATAGCATATGTTCCAGCAGTAATTTTGCCCTGCAGATGTAAATTTGCAACCTCATCATCAAATACTGCAAAGTTTTTATTGTCACACTCAGAACATTTTGCTTCGGGTTTATGGCAAATGTCTGGAATCCATTCATTCTTGATATTTCAAGATTTTTATCTTGCATTAAGAGCTCCAACCTTAATACGGCACGTGGCATCAATAAAAGATGTGAATACATTAAAAATGGTAAACCTTTTTATTTTTGTAACTCCGCCAGGTTCTATTCAATGTAGAGTGCCCCATCCAAATCGAAATATTTTCCAAAGAATTCCCTTTTGAAAGCATTAGATCAACAAAGCCTTTTCGCCCACCATAAAGATCAACACTGGAATTGATGTGATGGCGGATAGTTTTCAAGAGTGGTCGTTTAAAGTTTTTATCAGTGATTATTTTTACGGCAAAACGTTGTTCGTCATAAATTATGGGTATTGGCTTCCAGCGATCATCGGGCGGAAGTGCAATTATTTTTGTTTGAAAAACCCATAGACTTTTCTACCAGTTGCCAAAACTTCGATACGCCACGTGTTTTTGTCCATCAATGAATCAATTTCTTGTGGTCTGAGTCCTAACCAGACACTTAAATACAGCCAGTTAAAATTTTTGAGGTTTATGTTTTTCTTAATGGCGTTCAAGTGATCTGGCAATATTGGGTCTGACGGCGTTCTTCTTCTCAAACTTTTTTTGTAGTATGCTTCTATCAGTCTTTGTCGTTCATATCCTTTGGGATAAGGAATTGGATTAAATGGTTTGCAAAGTTTTCGTGAAATAAAATTGCCCCAAAAATTTGCCAACTTCAAAATGCTTAGCATATACCCCATGCTTAGCTGCTTTTGATAGAAATAATCATAAAGGTCATATGTATGACCCCAATTGAGTAATAAAAAGGTGCATTTCTTTTAAAAACGACTTGTTTTGACTCCATTTATTTTTTAAAAGTGGATTTTTTTATCTCTTCTTTAGCGGGTTTTAATTTTTCAAAAATGCACATTTTTTAACCAAAAATAAGACATTTTTTGAAGTTAGAGCGAATTTTTTCGCTCAATTGGGGTATGATAAAACCAATCGGTAGGCTCGACTCCAATTGTGGTAATTAGTTTTTGAACGGATCGCCAAAGAACAAATCTTCGCTTCATACGGTTACATCTTGCTTTTTCATTCAAAATTCCTCTTGGCCGAACAAACCTTTC
>CAZQUK010000308.1:0-4221 GCA_964596435.1 uncultured Oligoflexia bacterium | reverse complement strand
GCGGTTCAAGCGAAGCGTATCAAACCCCCAGCTCTGGCTGGGGGTCATGATTTGTGTGTGGGCCTTTTTTACATTGGGTTTTTGTCTAAAAACCTGTAAAGAGTGGCCCTTCCCACACCCAAAAATTTTGCCGCAAGGACCCTGTTGCCACCTGTTTTTTCAAACGCTGTTTTAACGGCTTGTGGTGATAGTTTTTGTTTTAAATTGGGTGCGTTTATCGGAGCAATATTTGCCAGGGATGTTTTTGTTGCTCTAATTTCTGGCGGCAAGTTTTCGGGTGTTATTTCCTCTGAGCTTGCGCGTATTGATGCAAACTGGAGAGTGTTAATTAACTGCCTTATATTGCCGGGCCAATCATACGATAGGATAAGATCCATTGCAGAATTTGATATGCTTTTAATTACATGTCCCGTTTCATCTTTTATTTCGTGCAGAATCTGGTCAATTAGATAAGGAATATCGTCTTGCCGGTTACGTAGTGGCGGTATTTCAATTGGGACAACAGACAATCTGTAATAAAGATCCTCTCTGAATGTGCCATCAAAAATCATTTTTTGTAAGTTTCTGTTTGTTGCGGCCACAATTCTTACGTCAACAGTGATTGTTTGCTCGCCTCCTACACGCTCAAAACTTTTTTCCTGCAAAACACGTAAAAGTTTTACCTGAAATGCTGGTGTAAGCTCCCCAACTTCATCCAAAAAAATGGTGCCCTGGTGTGCTAGCTCAAAGCGCCCTTTTTTATCGCGAATAGCGCCTGTGAATGCGCCTTTTACATGACCGAAAAGTTCACTTTCTAAAATATTTTCGGGCAATGCCCCGCAGTTAACTGCAATAAAAGGTCCACCCTTATGTTTACTTTCGTTATGTATCGCACGGGCCATTAATTCTTTACCCGTGCCACTTTCGCCAGTAATTAAAACTGAAAAATTAGATGAAGAAATCTGTCTTATGGTTGCGAAAATATCCCGCATGCCTGTGGAATGTCCAACCATGCCATGAAAACTATACTTTCCTTTTTGTTTCCAGCGCAGCTCAGATAGTTGTGTAATGTCACTGAAGTTTGCAATTACACCATCAAGGTTGTCGGGGCCGATTTTAAAAGGAAGTGTTCTGATTTTCAGCCTTTTTTCTTCGCCATCTTTTGAAGTGAAAGTAACTTTATACTCCCTTTTTTCCGAATCCTTATTGAAGGACCCAATTCTTGATGGGCACAAAAAGCACTCTGATCCACAAAGGCCGCTGTTGGCAAAAACTTTATGGCAGTCATTTCCTAAAACATCTTTTTTTAAGTAACCTGTAATTATTTCTGCGGCACGATTAAAAAGATATATGCGGCGGCTTTTGTCGTGGATCATCACACCATCGTCAAGAAGGTCAAGAAGTTGTTGGGAGTGTTCTCGCTCTGTGATTTGTGCCTCTAAATGCGAATGTTTTACAAGAGTATTAACATAGTTTGAAATCGTATCGCGGATGTTTCGATATTGGTTTAAGGTTTCTTGTAAGTTATTTGTTAAAAGAGGTGTTTGCACCGGCCAATGGAGGTACGAAGGCATGCCTGCAATTAACAGGTTCAGGTTGCTTGGCCATTCACAAAAATAAATTACAAGATCAAAATAATCGTATCCTATGTCTTTTATGGTTTTTGAGCGGTTATTTGAGATATCAATTTCCACTTCTTTCATTACTGTTATGGCGAAGGGATTTATTTCGTTTCTTTTACTTGTAAGGCCGGCGCTTGTGATTTCAAGGTTGTCGTTTTCAAGAGCGTTTAAGAAACCTTCGGCCATCTGACTTCTTGAAGTGTTATCTTCACTTAGTAGAAGTATCCTGAATTTGTTTTTTAACTTTTCTAAACTCATGCATTGCTTTATAGGTGGTGATTTTGGATGTTGCAACTAAAAATGTCTCATCCGTGTCTCACGCGCGTGGTGCATTGCGCTAGATCTTTGCGTTCATGTGCGTTATTTTAATGCGTTTTCAATGATGTTAGGTGGAATGCTGCCTGAGTAAAGTTCATTATTAATAAGAAACGCAGGTGTTCCGCTAACACCAAAACCAATACCCTCTTCAATATCAATTTTAATGGCAATTTGCGCATCAGTTGACTCAAGGCAGGATAAAAATTTATTAACGTCTAAATCCAAATTTTTTGCCTGTTCAATAATTGCATCGTTATTAATTTTGCCTCTATTTTGAAAGAGCCAATCGTTCATTTCCCAGAATTTATTTTGTTTACCCGCGCAATGTGCGGCTCTTGATAGCACACAAGCAAGCCTATGAAAGGGCCTGGGTACTTTTCTGTTACAACTATCATCAAGCGGGTAGTGGCGGTGTATGAGTTGGATTTTATCTTTATTGTCTTCAATGATTTTTCTAACATTAAAGTGTGCCCGCTCGCAATGTGGGCATTCGTAGTCACTAAACTCGTTGATTATTAATTTTGGATTTTTTGATCCTATCCAGTGATGACCCTCACTTGTTATTCCTTGCGTGGTTTTATTGCAATTTCTAACTGAGTGCTCCCAGTACTTGGGATAGAAAAAATATAAAAGAACACATAGTACAAGGGGGGTGGCAAAACTCCATGGGTTTTTAATTACCCAGATAAAAAAGTTTTTAATAAGTGTTAAAATATTAAGTTTTTCGCTCAGTATTAAGTATAAATTTATACCTAAAATTATTGTACAAATTAGATAGACGCCCGAGCAGTACAAACAAATTGAGCAGATAACAAAATAGGCAATAATTACCAGATAAATACAAATTGGAACCGATACAGCAGAAAGAGTAAATACCGCCCCCGTCATTGCTTCTTTTTGTTGCGGTTTTAAGCCTATAAGGGATGCCCCAAGTAGCAACGAAAAGAACATTAACCCCCAGGCGGCAACAGGTACCTGCATGAAAATTGCCTGTGAGCTTTCGGCAACAGTTTCACAGTTTATTTTTTCGTTAATTGCACAAAGACTTTTATAGTCAGGGTCAGTGTGCACCTCCACATGAAGGGTTAAAAGTTTTACTGATAAGATGGCACCTAAAATTGAAAGTGCGATAAATGCAAGCTGCGGCCAAGTTCTTTTTTTTGTGTTTATATTTTTTGCCATAATTTTCTACTACTTTAAGTTTGCCAAACCTAGAGCATACTCTTCAACAGGTTTGTTTTAAAATACTGAATTAATTTGTTTTTTATTAATACCCAACATAGAATAACTATAAATACTTATGGTATGATTCTGCACACGAGGAGACTTGAGGGCTAATGTGCAGAATCATAACTTATGGCGGTATGCAGAGTGGTGTAATGCGCGAGGGTGATTTTTGTGTTACACCGCGCAAAATGTCTGGATTTTTTATAGAGGAAAACATTATGAAAAAAACATCAATAACTTTAGCACTTTTAGCAGGAATAATAATTGTTTTTACAGTTTCAAGTTGCGGGGAAAAAGAAGGGGCCGCGGTACTTGCATGTAAATTGGCAAACTCGTGGAGCTTGCATACAACAGTACCACAGGACTCTAGTTATGTTGGTGATTTGATGGGGGACATCACGGAAGATAAAAATGGAAATCTTTTTGTTGGTGGAATAAGGTATGAATCAGGGACGTTTTCAACAGCCGTTGGAAATATGATTGTTTTTAAAAGCACAGATAGGGGCAAAACATGGTCTGAGGATGATTATTACAGAGTAGCTTCAGGGAACAATCTTCAATACCACCATGTTAGGGCTGTAACAGATATAGAAGGAAGGCCACTTATGGCTGGGGCTTATAAAAACGCTGATGGATCGATTCATTGGCTAGTAAGGCGTGGTGCTGTTGGTGGCGGTCAGTGGGAAACCGTTGATGATTACAAATTTACTACTGATGATTCAGCACTACAATACGTTTCTACGTATGCATCAGCTGCACGTGACGTAGCAGTAACAAGTACAGGTAAGATTTTTGTAGTTGGGACAGGAAACACAGGCGGCGGACATTCACAGTGGGTAGTTAGAAAAAGTGATACAGGGGATCTGGGTAGTTGGACAGTTGCGGATCATTATGTACGTGGTGGTTCTACAGGTTCTGGTGATGCGGTTGCCTGGGGTGTTGCTGTTGATTCGAAAAATAGTGTTTATGTTGTAGGTGAATCTGCGCGTGATAATGATCAGGCGCACGCTATTGTTAGAAAAAGTACTGATGGCGGTGATACTTGGACGACAGTTAGTAACTACAACTATAATAC
>CAZQUK010000307.1:0-4254 GCA_964596435.1 uncultured Oligoflexia bacterium | reverse complement strand
AGAATAATTGCGGGGGTTTTTACACTAGTCGGAAGAAAGCTCCCTGTAACCTTGAACATCCTCACTTACCCTACCCCGAAAAAATACCCCGGGGGTTGGTCTTGGACTGTCGACGCTGATTACGCCGTAACGCTTCATTCTTTCACTAAGAGCTATCCATATCGGAATTTTTGTATCTTTTGCTTTTTTTAGAATTTGTTTGAAAAAATTAGCACTATTAAAAGCACCCTCGACTATTCCTTCCGGTAAGGCAACTTTATAATCTTTCCACCATTTTAAGTTTTTATTGTTAATTTTAAGATCCTTAATAAAATTCCGGCCGTATTTTTTATAAACTTTAAAACTTGCTCCTGATATTGTTACAGGAAGGTCCTGCCCTACAATTTCATTTAAGGCAAGATACAAAATCCAGCCCCTGATTTTTGCGCTCCTTATTGTCCATCCCATTTTATTATTAAACCCAAACATTCTTGGGTAAAGCTTAATAACCTGCTCCATTGTTACAGTTCCGGGTGGTTGCGCAATGCCAGAAAATTCAGGAATATCAATTGCAATATCGGCCTTACCATACTCTTTGAATGTATCTGCAATAAATTTTCCCCACTGGGTGGAGTGTGTAAGTGAGGTTTCAAGTGGTATTTCGCTAAAAGCAACTTCCTGCTTTAACCAGTCCTTACCGTAATCATTATAAAGTTCTTCGTGTGCATCAATTACCATATTTTCAATATCGGGATCATACTCGGCACCAGCTTCTACTGGTATTAATTCGTACTTTATTATTTTTAATGCTTTGCCTGGATTAATATCAACCAGCATGCTCCCCACATATTCGCCATGTGCTTTTGTTTGTAAAATTGGGACTTTCATTCCAAACATGTCTTTTTTAAAATATGGCTTATTAATTAAAATATGGTCGTGTCCGCCAATCACCATATCAATTCCAGCAGTTGCGGCTACAAGTTTTTTGTCGGCACTAAAACCTAAGTGACTTAAAACAATTACATAGTCGTTTCTAAGTCTAAGTTCCGGCAAGTACCTGAAGGCCGTAAGAACGGGGTTTTTTACCGTGGGAGCCACATCGTTTTTTTTATCTTTAAGTGCCCAACTGTATAAAAGGCTATCGGTTGTTAAACCTAGTATTGCAATCCTTGCGCCTGCCAATTTAAATTCAACGTAAGACTTAAGATTGCGTTTTATATTTTTTCTTTTAGATTCAATTTTTACGTTTGCACCTAAAAATGCAAATGCGGGCGGAATTTCACCCATTAATTTATCAAGATGTTCGGGCCCCATTAACCAATCATGATTGCCAATTGTAGCGGCGTCGTACCCCATGGCGTTCATGATGTGAAGTATTTCACGACCCTCGTTTGCCAGGTAAAACTCTGACCCTTCTGTGAAATCACCAGCATCAAGAATTAAAGTTTCAATTCCGTTTTCTTTGTCATCTGTTTTTATACGATTAAAAATTGCTGCAACATTTGCAAAGCCACCAACACCTGGGTTACTGCCAGACTCAAGCTGCGAGTGCAGATCGTTTGTGTGGAGCACCCTTAAAAGCCTGGCGTGCGCACTACCACAAAAAATAGTAAATGAAATTAATAATGCAATGCACCGAACAACAAACGTCCCTCGCATGCTCGCTTATCGGTATTTTGCTTGATAAACTTTAAGAAAAATTTAGGTAATTTTAGTTTTTTTTAGGTTTTTTGAAGATTTTGGGAATTTCCGGTAATAGGCCAGTTCAAAAATGCTCAAATCCCCTGGGAGGAGGCTTGGTTACTTTTCCATTTTGTAAATATATAAAGCCTTTATCCGTGATTTTTCCAATTTCATAAATGGGACGCTTAAATTTTTCTTGAAATTCCAAAGTAAGTTTATTGCAAACTGCAGGCTCGGCCGTAAAAAGAAGACAGTAATCCTCACCACCAATAAGTGCCATATTTAGCGCATCAAAACTAAGGCGCTTTGATTCTAATTTAAGTTCTTCAGAAATTGGCAGTTTTTCCAAATAAATTTCAACCCCACAGTTTGATTCCTCACATATTCTTTTAAGATCAGACGCAATCCCATCAGAAACATCCATCATTGCATGAACACAATTTTGCGGAGCCAAAAAGTTACCAAGCCACCGGCCCTCTTTAATATGTGGTATAGGTTTATTGTGTTTTTTTATTAAACTGTGTGACCACTTTGTAAGTGGCTCATTACTTAAAAGACATTTAAATCCGGCGCCAGAATCGCCAAGCATACCAGTTACAAAAATTTTATCTCCGGGCTTGGCACTAGATCGGTACTTAATTTTTGAATTTTCACACTCACCAATAACTGTTACAGAAATTGAAATTTTACGCTCGCTCCTTGTGGTGTCCCCGCCCAAAAGTAAAACTCCCGCGTCTGTTGAAAGTTTACTAAAACCATCCAAGAATTCATTTATCCATGTGGCACCAATATCTGTGGGCAATGCCGCAGATAAAAAAACATACTTTGGTGTGCCACACATTCCTGCAATATCACTTAAATTAACGGCCAAACATTTATAACCTAAATCAAAGGCGCAGATTTTATCTCGCAAAAAATGCACATCTTCGTTAAGCATATCTGTTGTAACTAGAAATGATGTGATTGCGTCTTTTGGAATAACTGCAGCGTCATCGCCAATACCTAAAATGTTTTTTTCGGTACTAAGAACCCGAAACTTATTCTTTATATTTTTTATAATTTCAAATTCATCTAATTTTTCTTTTTGCATCGGGCACACTATAAAATAAAAGCCCCAGAGTTTCGACTGCCAGAAATAATACTGGCAAGAGCAGAATAAAGGCGTGCCACACAAACGCCTAACCGATTGAAAACAAAAACCAATTCAACACAACCAGGAAACCCATAAAAAAATAAAACCTTGCCACATCGCACCGCCCTCAGTTATATAGACATAAATTGGGCCCGAAATGTGTGCCATAAGTAGACCTTAAACGGACCTTAAGACAATTATATATTATGCATGTTCCTTCAAACCTTTTAGATTTGTTTAGAAAAGATTTTGAAAATCAGATTTCAAATTTTTTATTTAAGAATGACTTAATTCCAGAATCAGAAAGTTTAGCATCAAACAGGTTTCTTGCCCGTTCAATTGCCCCACATGTAAAAACATTATCAAAACATTTTAATCGACTTGAAAATACCGACACGCAAGGAATAGACCCTTATTGGAGCAAAGGCTCGAATCCTAAAAATCTGAGGCTTGCCTACTTTACGTACTTTATGCCTGCCGGAGTTTTTAAAATTGCCACAATCTGGGCAGAAATGCACCGACTTGGCTTCAGATGGGAAAATAAAGAAAGCTTTAAGGCCATTGAGCTTGGCGCGGGCCCCGCAACGGCAAGTGTTGGAATTGCAATTGGCGAACACGTGGGCCCACTTGGATTACCCAAAAAAGGTAATTTTGCGCTACTTGAACAAAATAAAGCTATTCTTGAGCTTGGTGTTAATTGGGCCGAATCATATTTTACTATGCTGAATTTAAATGGCTGGTCATTAAAGAAATTTCATAAAAACATAGACTTTACACTGGAAATACTTCCAAGATCCGCACCAAAATTTGATTTGTGGATCATGAGCCTGTTTTTAAATGAACTTAAACTTAGTGCTGCAAGTATTGCAAAAATTCTTATCAATACATTAAATAAACACCTGGAAAAAAATGGTATTGTAATAATAATTGAGCCTGCACTTAAAAATGAATCACGGCGTCTTTTGGAATTAAGGCAGGAACTAATTAAAAATAAAACATTTCCACTTCAGGTTCTGCTTCCATGTTTTCACGAAAATATATGTGGGGCACTTCTAAAAGAGGATGATTGGTGCCACGAAGAGGCACCGTGGAGCAGGCCCTCATATATTCATAAAATTGATAATCTATCCAAGCTTGATCATAAATCACTAAATTTCAGCTACCTTGTACTAATGCGGAGTGAAAAAGCAATTAACGAAATATTACCAAAATTTCAGGCACCAACTTCTAACAACTACCGCTTAGTTAGTCCTGCACACAAAATTGGTAAGATCACTGAATTTTATGCCTGTGGCACAAACGGCAAGCTAAGGTGCCGCAATAGACCACCTGCCGGGTTAAGATTAAAGCGTGGTGATATAATCACACCAGGTGATACAAAAACAAATGAAATGTTTACTGATATAAAAATACTAAAGGTAATTACTTAGGCATTTTTTTATTAACCAGACACACTAACA
>CAZQUK010000306.1:0-4298 GCA_964596435.1 uncultured Oligoflexia bacterium | reverse complement strand
TTACCGGATGGTATGGATCCCAAGGCAAAAAAACGCTTTGAAATTGAAAGAGCATCGCTGGTAAGAACCCTTCAGGATCGCGCAAATACAACTTGGAAACAGGCTTATTCACTTGCTTCTAAATCTGAAATTTTAAGCCCAGATATTGGCGAAGTTTGTGATTACTTGGCAAAAGCTGATACTTATCCATGGGCACAAGGAGCACACAGTGGGTTGCAAATTTCTGGGCCATGGCCGGATGATGAAGAAGACGCACTTGAAGAGTTTAGAAAAGTTTATGAAGAAAAAGAGCTTAAAAACGCATCCGAATGGTTGCATTATGGTAACCTTCTTTTAAAATCCGGCAAATTGTTTCTAGCAGATTTAGCGTATGAAAGGGCTATATCAATTGATCCCAAAAACGCACCTTCATTGAATAACAAAGCGATTTTAATGATTAATACCGATAAAATGGAAAACTGGATTATTGCATCAAGAGCAAAGAGTCTTTTCGATAATGCAATAAAAAGCAATCCATTTTTCGTTGTAAGTAAAATTAATTTGGGCCTGCTTATGAATTATTATCGTTTATTTGCTAATTCTAAATCTCTTTTTGAGCAGGCACTTGTTGCAAAAAATAGTAAAAGTAAAACTGGAATCGATAATGACAATAATGAAAAGGCATTTTTGTACGCTTATGACGGACTAGGGATGTCCCACCAGGGGGTGGGTAAATATGCGGATGCAAGAAAATATTTTGAACAAGCCAACTCGCTTGGAAAAGGACGCTTCGCTTGGCTTTATCATAATGCTGTGATGGCACTAAAAAATGATAAGCAAGATGACTGCACGTCAATTCTTGACGATATAGAAGAGCCAAGTGAATTTGAAAAAGACGCAGCAAAACGTTTGGGGGAGGTCTGTAAAAAGTGAAAACCATGCACTTAAAACTTTTTTTATGTTTTTTAACGGTAATTTTTACTTTTTGTTTTTCAAATACAGGATACGCAAAATCAAAACGACAACCGCACGAAAAACCAAGAGTTGTTTATAAAAAAGAAACAAAGGTGTCTTTTGATGGCCTGGCGATAGAAGGCGAGATTAATAATCCAGGTGAGTTTTATTTTCAACATAAAAAACAAAACAAACCTGATAGTTTGGTTAAAAAAAGAAAAAATTTTCAAAGGGAAATGTTAAGAGACGCAGTTTTGAGTAAATAATATCAAGTAAGGAATGTGAAGGAATTCAAGGAGCAAATAATGAACTCTTCTAAAAAAACAAATCAAACAATAAATAAAGAAACACAAAGGTTTCCATCCTCTGACCATGAACAAATTCAACATGGATTTGAAATATTTGCAATTTGCAAAAGAGGAAATGAAAAAAGAGTATTTAAAATAAAAAAAGAAAGAATCGTTATTGGTTCTGTCACGTCTTCAGATTTAAGACTGCACGGTGAAGGCGTTTCGCCCATTCACGCTGTTGTTGAATTTGTAACAATTCCGGTTGAAAATGTTTTTCCAGTAACTGTTTTTGATCTTGCCAGCGAAACTGGTGTTTTTGTTAATGGTGAAAAAATTGTTACAAAAAGTCTTAAATTCGCGGAAGAAGTTCAAATAGGCCGATTTTATATTTCTTTTTACAAAGATGATCCAAGGTCAAAAACAGCTACACCACCTAAAACTGATGGCATTAAGCGCCAGGTAAAAACCCCAGCCCTTCATTTGGATGAAGGCCACTCCTACCTTTTAGACCATGACATTAACCAGGTTGAAAAAATATTTAAGCCGCGCGATTCACAAACTAAGGCACTTGAAGTAGTTATGAGCTGGCATGGATCAATCCTTGATATTAAACATTTTTTTAAGAACAAAAGTGTTTTTATTGGTGCAAAAATGGGGAATGATTTTCCAGTCCCTGAAACTTTTGGCGGTGTAAGACACCAGCTTATTGAAGACATGGGTAATTCATGCAGACTATCTTTTAATAACAAAATGAAGGGTGTCATACAAAAACAAGGGGAGATAAGGACGCTCGGTCAGATTATAAGTGCTGGAAAAACTGATTCAGGTAAGTTTGACCTTGATGATAATGATTTTGCAAAAATATCTTTAGGTGAAATAGATTTTTACATTAGCTACACCCCAGCACCTCCAAAGTTAAAAATGCAAAGACTTCTTGAAAAAGATCCTTTCACATTTAGGGTGCTTGTTACCTCACTGGTTTTAAGTTTGTTTTTTATGTTTTTGCTATCACGAACACATATACCCAAAAAAATTGAAGCTGAGGAGCTACCAAAAAGAATTGCTACAATTTTATATCAACCTGAAAAATTTAAATATATACCAAAGCCACCAATAAGGGTAAAAAAGGCTGAAATTGAAAAAGTAAAAGAAACTCCAAAACTAAAACTTGTGCCACCAAAAAAACAAATTACAAAAATTGATCTAAAACCAAGTGGAAAAGAATTACCCAAGGTGGTTCCAAAGCAGATGAGTGTTGGACCGGGGGCAGAGAAAAAAGTTGCAAAAAAATTGCCAGGTCGTGTTGGTTCTGAAGCACAAGAAGGCGCAGGTGCCAAAGCCAAGGGTAAAGAGGGAATGAGAGGAAAACCTTGGATAAAAAGGCAATCAGATACACCTCAAAACCTTGCAAAACGACAATCTCCTGGTGGGGGTGTTGGACGAGGTGGTGGTAGAAGCCAAGTGCCTGGCCTTGGAAATGTTGATGCACTCAAAGGGGCAGGTGGAAAACTTAAAGGAATGTTAAGTAATCTTGGAAGACAACTTGGCAGAGGCGGAAAAGAACTTGAAGGATATGGTGAAGTTGGAACCTATGGAAAAGGTGGACTTGCGCTTTCTGGCACCGGTAAAGGTGGTGGTGGAAAATCAGACTGGTTAGGTGGTCTTGCAGACAAAGGCTTTGGTGGTGGCCGAGTTGGAACAGGACTTGGTGCTGCCGGACGAGGCAGTGGTATTGTAGGTGGGGGACATAGAGTTAATTTGCAGTCTGCCGCGCCTGAAGAAACGGTTGTTATGGGTGGCATTGATAGAGATGCAATTGAAGCTGCACTTATGGCACACAAAGATGAATTTCGCTTATGCTATGAAAGAGAAATCAATGCTGAGCACCCAAATCTTTCAGGAAGAGTTAGTACCACTTTTGTTATTGGAGCAAGTGGTAGAGTTTCGCAAGCCGGTGTTCTTTCAACAAGCTTAAATAACAGAAACACCGAAAGGTGCATTATTAAAGTAATTAAAAGAATCCAGTTTCCAATACCAATTGGCGGCGGAATTGTGCAGGTAACGTATCCATTTAAGTTCCGTCCGGTACAGTAGTATGGGCTAGAAAAGCGCACATAATGCACAATAATGTAGTGTTCAGAAACTGCCCTATAAGCGAGTGTATAAAGCTAATAATTATTTAATAATATTAACATGTTATAAAACATCTTTTAATGTGCTGTTATTTATAAATAAATATTGTTTAGTTTTCTTAAATATTTGAGGGATAAGATTTTTATTTGAACATTCAAAAATGGTTCAGAAAATATAACTAGCTGTAAATATAAATAAAATTAATTAAATTATTCATTTTTAGTGATTATCTTTAATTGTTAAATAATCTATATAATTCTTGACTCATTGCGTCACAAGTTAGACAATGGTTCTTACATTCGGGCAAGTTGTTTTTGAGGCTGGGCACAGTAAATATAGAAGTGGTGGATCGGTAAAATTAGGTTAAAATTATATTAGGATCTAACCCAAAGGGAGGGTGTATGGTGGTTTTATATATAAGAAATAACGCTATGCGTTCAAATATTAGAAATCTGCTCACAAGTTTTCTTTTCATAAGTTTAATGTTTTTACCTAATCAGGTGGAAGCAAAAGGTAAAACTGCAGGCACCGTTGTAAATATCTCTGGAAAAGTTTTAGTAAGAAATGAAAACGCGGGTGCTCAAGATAAAATGAAAGCACTAAAAGCAGGTGATTCATTTGCCGAGGGTACGATTATTAATACTGGCAGTAATGGATCAGCAAAACTTTTAATGAGTGATAAAACAATTATGGACATTGGTCCCTCAACTCTTTTTAAGGTTGACGAATATGAGCTAAAAAACAAAGACTACAGCAACAGAAAAGTTGAAGTTTCAATGGATTACGGAAAAGTGCGAGCCTCTGTTAATAGAAAAATTAGTGAGCGAGGTAAGTTCCGTTTTAAAACAAAAGCTGCCACAATGGGGGTCAGAGGAACGGAGTTTATTGTTGCATCAGATATAGCGGATCTTGATCTTAGCGCAGAAAAAGAAGACCCAAAAG
>CAZQUK010000305.1:0-4305 GCA_964596435.1 uncultured Oligoflexia bacterium | reverse complement strand
TAAAAACCCTAATAAATACAGGGTGATAGTTTTTTTTGGGTTCTGGGGTGCGTTTAGGTGCAAGGTTTGTAGCGTGGCTTTCAAGTGCAATGTTTTTAGTGACCCGCCCACAGGTTGCGAGTTTTTTTATCCTTATCGTGGAGGAAGATAGTGCGACTTTAATAAATCTTTGTAGTTTTTATTAATTGCGCCTGCGCTTGTAGTGCACTTTTAATTAAGTTTTCTTTTGATACAGGAAATTTAATTAAGCGCCCATTTTTATATAAAACCTTGCCATTAACCATTGTGAATTTAACATGCTCTGGTCTGGATGAATAAACAATTGAAGAAGCCAGCGCATCTTTATCAATTTTCTTATCACACCAAACAGTAACTGGCGCCAGGTTTTCAACCTGTCTTAAATCAAGTGCAATGATATCCGCTTTTTTACCAACTTCAAGCGAGCCAATTTGATCAAACCAGCTTAAGGTTTTTGCGCCTTCTCTTGTTGCCATATCTAGAACTTCTTGCGCTTTCATGGCCCTTGGGCCCGATGCGGGTTTATGCATTAAGGCGGCAAGACGCATTTCTTCGAAAATATTTAAGTTATTATTGCATGGGGCACCATCGGCACCAAGTGCAACAGTAATACCCATCTTTCTCATTTCGGGTAAATGTGCATAACCCGAGGCAAGTTTCATGTTGGCGCTGGGGCAGTGCACGACTTTTGTTTTTGTGCGTTTTAATATTTTTTGTTCTTTGGGCTTTAACCAAATGCAGTGTGCAAGTACCAGCTTTTCGGAGGTAAGTCCAAGTTCGTGCAAGTACTCTATGTTTTCATAACCTACAAGTTTTTTTACTAATTGTATTTCCTTTAGGTTTTCACTGGCGTGTGTGTGCACTAAAGTATCACCCGATATTGCAAGAGTTAAAACTTCCCTTAAAAGTTTTTCGGTGCAGGAAATTACAAAGCGTGGAGCGTATGAAACCCTGATTCTGTCGTCATGGGTTTTGTGATAGCGGTTAAAAATATCAATGGCCCCTTTAAGGGCCACTTCTGTGGGTTCCCTTAAATTAATTGGTGTAGTTTTGGGATTATCCATTAAACATTTACCGATATTGGCGCGAATTCCTGTTTTGATAACGGCTTTTGCAATTTCATCCGTGTGTCTGACTGTGCCCATATCTAAAATACAAGTGGTGCCTGATGATAATAATTCGTGGATACCTAAAAGTGCACTAATAAAAAGCGTTTCTTTTGTGTGGGCACCCTCTAAGACCCAGATGCGTTTTGATAACCAGTCTAAAAGTTCAAGGTCGTCTGCCATATTCCGAAATAATGTTTGGCATAAATGTGTGTGTGCCTGAATAAATCCTGGCAATATAGCAAGCCCGTTTGCATCAATAATTTTTGTGCGCGCAATCTGGCGCGATGCGGGGGCTTTTCCAATAGAAACAATGCGATTTCCTACAATACGAATATTGCTGCGCAAAACACTTCTACTGTTATCTTGTGTAACAACAATGCCGTTTTTAATCCAGATTTCTTGTTTTGAGCCTTTGCTCTTTTGGGTCATTAAAATTGGATCCTTTGAAAATTATTTACGGCCCAAGTGAGTGTGAAGATGCTCTGCCGAGAAAGCTTTTGGTAAAAGGTCCTCAAGTGTAAGTGTGTTAACAACACCTTCATTATTGGCAATGTGAATAAGTGCATTGGGTTTTGCAAATTCAGTAATTACCTGTAAACACATTCCACAAGGTGGCCATGGTGGGTTTGATTCTGTAATACATAACAGTTCCTTAATTTCAATAGGCCCTTCTGATCTGGCCTTAAGTATTGCCACCCTTTCGGCACAAACCGTACCACCGTACGATGCATTTTCAATATTGCAGCCGGAATAGATTTTTCCATCTTTGGTCCTAAGTGCTGCGCCAACTGCACAGTTACTGTATGGTGAGTGTGAATTTTTTTGTGCTTCAATTGCACTTTTTAACAGTTCTTTTATTGAGGCAGAAATTGTTTGATTCATTCTAATATCCTTTTTCAAAAATATTAAACCATTTTTGGAATTGCCGTTCGCAAAAGCTTTGTGAGTTTTTCTTTTGCAATTACGGAGTTTTCAATAACTTCATCGTGGGTGAGTTTATTGTCGGTAAGTCCTGCAGCCAGATTACTTATTGAGCTTATTCCAACTACCTTAACGCCCATGTGATTTGCCGCAATTGATTCCGGCACTGTTGACATACCAACCGCATCAGCACCAAGTGTTCTTAACATGCGGACTTCTGCGGGCGTTTCATAAGATGGCCCCATTAGTCCAACATAAATACCTTTGTGTATTGGTAAGCCAATTGCTCCCGCACTTTCCTCAAGAATTTTAACAAATTTTCTATTATAGGCTTCAGACAGATCAGGAAACCTTGGTCCAAACTCGTTCAAATTGGCCCCATAAAGAGGGTTGTTGCCCGTTAGATTTATGTGATCCTCGATAATCATTAAATCGCCGGCCTTAAAATTCTCATTTATCGCACCCGCGGCGTTTGTGAGGATAAGTGTTTCAATTCCAAGTGCGCAAACTGTTCTGGTTGGAAGCGCCACCTCATTCATAGTGTAGCCTTCATAGTAATGAAATCTTCCTTGCAAAACTACAACGGGCACATCCTGGTATTTGCCAATAACGACCTGTCCGACATGACCCGCAACACTTGGGGTATGAAAATGCGGAATTTCCCTATAAGGTATGCAGACCTGGGATTTTACTTCTTCTGCAATTTCGTTTAGACCGGATCCAAGTATTATACCAACTTTGGGTTTTAAGTTTGTGCGTTTTTGAATAGCGGCCACAGCCTCTGAAATTATTTTATATGTATTTGATTGTGATGACATAATTAAATGTTTTGACCCATTTAGCTAATAGTTTCAAGTAAGAGTTTTGGTATTGGTTTGCGACTTGGGGAAATTTCAATAGATTCGTGAAAAAATGCCTCAAGATCATCCATTTTTTGCGTTTCTGGCGCTAAAACTGTTACAATTTGATCACCTATTTTAACCTGGCCCCCTAATTTTTTATGGAAAAGTAACCCAACTTTTGGGTCAACTGTGTCTGCGGCCTGTTTTCTGCCACCGCCCATTTCAATTATAATTTTACCAATATTTTCAGAATCAATTTTTGAAATATAACCGGCCTTTTTTGCATTCCAGCTAATGGTCCGGGTTGAAAGTCTGAGTTTTTTAGGCGTTTCAATTTCTTCAAGTGATCCATTTTGGAGCCTTACAAGCTCATAAAAAACTTGCCATGCACTTCCATCAGTAAGTTTTTTGTGTGCAAGTTTTCTGCCTTCAGCAAGAGAGTGAACTTTTTTTCCGAGTTGGAGCATGTGAGCGCATAACTGGATTGTGACTTCCTTAAGGTCGCTTGAAGAAAGGGTTTTTATAGCATCAAATCTTTCTGAGCAATAAGTGTTACTTCTTAAAAGTTCGATTGCTTCACAAACTTCAACAGAATTTCCAACAGCATAACCAAGCGGTTGGTGCATGCCGGTTATAATTGCGCGTATGTTAAGTCCCAGTCCTTTTCCGACAGAAACAAGGATTTTTCCGAGTTTTTTTGCCTGTGGAAGGGTCTTCATAAAAGCACCACTTCCGACTTTTAAATCAATAATGAGTGAGTCTGTGCCTTCTGCAATTTTTTTAGAAAGGATGGAAGCAACTATTAATGGAATGCATTCTACCGTAGCTGTGACATCACGAAGTGCGTAAAGTTTTTTATCGGCGGGTGCGACTTCATCGCTTTGTCCAATCATAGAGCAGCCTATTTTACCTAGAATTTCTTCAAAACGTTTATTGGAAAGATTGACGTCAAAACCTGAAATTGATTCAAGCTTATCGAGAGTTCCGCCGCTAAAGCCAAGTCCGCGGCCTGACATCATGGGTACCGCAAGCCCACAGGCAGCAGCAAGCGGGGCTAGAATTAAAGACACCTTATCGCCAATGCCACCGGTTGAATGTTTGTCCACCTTGGGGCGGTTTATTCTGGATAGATCGTAACGAATTCCGCTTTCAACCATTGCCTGGGTTAGCGCCACGGTTTCTGTAATATTCATATCATTTAGGAAAACAGCCATTAAAAATGCCGTAGCCTGATAATCTGCAACCGAGCCATTTCCAAGACCTGAAATAAATTTTTTTATTTCATCCGGTGTGAGTTTTTCTCCGTCTCGTTTTTTTCGAATTACTTCTGCAGGGGTGAACATTAAGTCTGGCTCCTGAATAAAAATAAGCGTGAAGGGTCTGATTACCCTCAAAATATATAGTTTTCAAGCAAA
>CAZQUK010000304.1:0-4309 GCA_964596435.1 uncultured Oligoflexia bacterium | reverse complement strand
TGTGCAACAATTTCACCAGCGGTCAGATTGCGCTCAAAGCCCTGGGTGCCGGTTAAACAAAACTTGCACCTAACCGCACACCCCACCTGCGTTGAGATGCACGCAGTGAGTCTTTTACTTTTTTTATTTTTGCTTTTTGGGGATTTTTCTGCGGGGTTATTTTCATCGTCATCACTAACATTATTGTAATCGCAGTCATCCCCCGCTCTCGCACAATCACATGCATCACCATCGCCGTCACCATCGCCCACGCCCACGCCCGCAACATCATCAGTATCTGTGGCCGGGATAATTACGGATTCAATGTTTTTTCCATCATGAAGTTTAAATACAAATTTTTTAGTGCCATCTTTTGACTTTGAGCTTTTGCACTCATCGATACTTGATATTTCAATATTTTCCTTAAGCCACGATCTTAATGTTTTTGAAAGATCACTCATGCCGTCCCAGTCAGTTACATAACGCTGGTACACCCACTTAAATATTTGATGTGCCTGAAAACGCGCGCGTACCAGTAAATAATCTTTTTTTTGAGCGGCTTTTGATTTTTGTAATTTCGTTTTAGCTGCAAAATAATCACGGTTAAAACCAATAAGCACGTTGGTCAGATCACATAAAGTTAAACTGAAAAAAGATGTCATTTTGATGTTTCCAAGCTTACTAGTATCAGTTAGCCAGCTTTGTTGCAATGCAGTATTTTGTAAAAACCAATACTTATATCAAGGGGTTGACTTCTTGCGCCAAAACTGATTATTTGTGCCGAACCCAAAAACGGATACTAATTATTGTAGTAAATTCCAAAAACCTTTTTTTCTGGAGACATTAATGATCAAAACTCGCTTTATAAAAAAGGGAATCGTAATCCTAATATCTGTTGTTTTATCAACACCCACATTTGCTCAAGAGCGCCGCCAGGAGCCCCCATCTCCAAGGCTTAATGAAAACCATTACACACACATTTACAAAGGTATAGATTCCAATAAGTTTGAGTGTTTTTTAGTCGTTGATTTATTAATCACAAAAGAGTCAAAAACAATTGTTAAAATCAACCACAACTATACGCCTTCAGGAATAATTGACCAGGCACTTCAAGTTGACCCAGCGTCAGGAATATTCAAGATCAGAAACACGCCATCTAGAATTAAAATAATCAGCAGTAAAAATTTCAGCACAATTCTAAAATATCCGGGATTTTCAGGAAGATTTCCCACATTTTTCCAGCTCAAATTAGCTCAAAGCGGGGTCCCATCAGTGTACAGATTTTCCCAAAAAACAACATTACTTGGTGAAAAGTATTTTGACATTAAGTGCTTCGGATTAAAAAGAATACAGCATCCTAATGAAAATTTTCGCACACCGGAACAAAAAAACCTCTTTGAGAAAGCCGAAAGCGTATTTAATAGTTCAGACGCCCCGACACCTGAAAATCTTGCATTAAACAGAAGATGGAAAATAAGTTCTCAGATCTTTATTTTAAATTCTCCAAAACAGGACTACGAAGCAAAAGGAACAAAATCCATTAGAATTACAAACACTGCTTCCAATAATCTTTTTATTGATTATGCCAATAAGAACCTCGGCAGCAATAACTACGTACAATACGACGATCCTCTAAATGCACTTGTTACCATAAATTTCACAGAACACGCCTCAGACCTAAGACTCCCCATTATCCACGTTAAGGCCACAAAGAACGAAGACCTAATATTAAAAGAAGGCTCTGCGCACTATCTTTGCCAAACCAAAGAGGCCAGAATTTTCTATAAGAACAATCACACAGGATCTGCATGCATTCAGGCATACATAGTAAACGGTTATAGACTGCTGCGTAAAGCGGATCTACTGCCAGAGGATGAATCGGGTGTTGATCCTAACGATGGCGCGGACCCCACTCCAAAACAGTATTTTGACAATTTGGAGTAACTGCTTATAAAAACAGTGATTTTTTTCTTGCATGCTTTGATTTTAACAATATAAGATTAATCAACAATTAAGGAGTTACCATGACCGATAATGAACAACTAAAAGAAGAACTTGAAAGATTACGCGCTGAGAACGAAGCACTTAAAAAAGGGGGGAAAACCAAGGGTATTACATTTAAGGTCAGCCAAAAAGGCGCTCTTTCTGTTTACGGACTAGGACGCTTTCCTGTAACACTTTACAAAGAACAGTGGATACGCCTCTTAGAAAAGTTTGATGATCTTAATGCCTTTATTAAAGATCACGAATCTGAATTAAAAACAAAAAGCTAAACCCCTACCAGTTTTTATAGGGGTTTCTTACCAAATTTGAATTTGCGTACCTATAATCATCAGACACTTCCTTACCCACCCAATCAGGAAGGCTTGGCTTTTCGCTGTCGTCACTTAACTCCACTTCAGCGGTTATTAGCCCTGCGTTTTCGTCCATAAATTCATCAACTTCCCAAAGATAGTTTTTAAATTCAACTTTATAGCGTGTCTTTTTAATTATTGGTTTTATACAAATATCTTTAAGTAGTTCTTCGGCATCATGAAGCGGTATTTCATACTCACATTCATATCTCGTAATGCCCTCTTGCTTACCTTTAATGGTTATAAACCCCTTAGAACCTATTTTTCTGACACGAACCGTTCGCTCTGCATCCAAGGTCAAATACCCCTGGCAACATAGCACACCCTTACGGTTACTACGCCACGCACCCTCTAAAACAAGGTATTTTCTTTCGATTTCTTTCGGCATTACTTAATAAAAATCAGGCGCATCCACCATTAAGGGTAAATGCCCCGCTCTTTATACACAGTTTGTATTCTTGAAATGGCGACAACATAAGCCGCAGTTCGCCAATCAGTTTTATATTCCACAACAGCATGCTTAACTCTGTCATACGCTTTCATTGTTCTTTTAAGAAGCTTGGCATCCACTTCTTCAAGTTCCCAGTACTCGCTGCGCTTGTTCTGCAACCATTCATAGTAGCTAACAATTACACCACCTGAATTACAAAGAACGTCTGGGATAACCGTAATACCTCTTTCCTGTAAAATTTTATCGCCTTCAATATCAGTTGGTCCATTTGCTCCTTCTGCAATCAACTTTACCTTCAATTTAGGTGCAGTTTCTGCTGTGATCTGGTTTTCAAGAGCTGCAGGAATAAAAATATCCGCAGCTAAACTGAAAAAAGTATTACGATCAATTACCTTTACACCCTTAAAATTTGCAACACCACCAGTTTCGGCTACGTGCTTGCTTAGTTCCTCAGGGTCTATTCCATTTGAATTATAAATGATACCTGTTGCATCTTCTACGGCAAGAAGAGTTGCACCAAACGGCTTAAGTAACCTTGCTGACCATGAGCCAACATTTCCAAACCCCTGAACAATATATGTTGCACCTTTTAGGTCCAAGTTATTGTCTTTTGACCATGCCTCAATAAAATTTACCACACCTTGGCCCGTGGCTTTGTCGCGCCCCTGACTACCGCCCATATCAATCGGTTTGCCAGTAATGACGTGGGTCATTCTTTGCCTTTCTTGTGGCGGAAAAGTCGAAAGATAGGTGTCAAGAATCCAAGCCATTGTCTGAGAGTTTGTATTAACATCCGGAGCTGGGATATCATATTCTGGTCCAATTGTACTACCAAGAGCATAAGTGAACCTTCTGGTAATTCTTTCGAGTTCTACTTGAGAATATTTTGATGGATCAATTCTAAGCCCACCTTTTGCACCACCAAAAGGAATGTCAGCAATTGCACTTTTCCAGGTCATCCATGTTGCAAGGGCCCTTACCTCTCCAATATGAACATCGGGATGATAGCGAAGACCACCTTTAAAAGGTCCTAGCACGTTATTATGCTGAACACGGTAGCCGGTTATCATTTCAACACTACCGTCCTCCATTTTTACCGGAAAATTAACCACAATCTCATTCATTGGCATTGATAAAATATCTGAAATACTCTGTTCAATTTTCATAAGTTTTGTAGCTTTTGCAAACTGAGTTTTTACGTTTTCATACACATTTTTATTGTTGTTTTTTTGACTTGTCATTTTTGCTCCCAAAAAGTTTATTGGTAAAACACTCTAAAATAAGATTTCGTCATTCTCTATAATTTGTTTTAAGAAAGCTAGAATATTTTTTTAGTTTTTTTTGTTTTAAAAGAGTTAGGTTCAAATTTTGTGATGGATTTTATTACAAGTTTTTTGTGCGCTGAATTAAATATTTTGGGTGACAAAACATTTCTCTAACTCTCTCCAAAAAATTAGATCCTCTATAACGAAAACTCTTATGTGCCTAACAACTTGCTTTTATTAAATTTTATATTTAACCATCC
>CAZQUK010000303.1:0-4313 GCA_964596435.1 uncultured Oligoflexia bacterium | reverse complement strand
CGCTTGAGCTTCAAAAAAATGTTTTTTTACAAAAGAGGCTTGAAAAGGAACGGTCCACACTTCTTGGGAAACATTGGCCCATGCTTTCTCTTTTGGGTGATGTAGATCGCGGAAGTTTTGTAAAGTCTGAACTTCTGAATTCGGACGCCACATCATGGGCACTTGGTATTCGCCTTTCTATTCCACTTTTTAGCGGTTTGTCTTCAGTACATGAGCGCAATATTATGGGTTCAAGGTTTTCACAACTAGAAAGAGAGCAGGATAATCTTAAAAATCAAATTGTCCTTGCCCAGATTAAAAGTAAAAAAAATCTTGAAACCTCAATTCAGACAATTAATTTTTCCACAAAAACTCTTGGTTTAGCTGAAGCTTCAATAAATGAGGCTCAAAAAAACTATAAACTTGGAACAACCGATATTATGCAATATCTTTCTGTGCAAAAATCATATCTTGAGGCTGAATCGGCACTTAACCAGGCAAAATATAATTATCTTGTGGCAATTCTTGATTATTATATATCTTCGGCACTAAATGTTGAGGAACTTATTAAAATACTAGAAGGGAACACAAAATGAAAAAAATATTGTTTTATACTTTATTGATTTTTGTTTCTGTTAATGTAAGTGCTGCTCAAAAAAACCAAAATAAAACTATAGTAACAGTTCCAAAATCAGATTTTGATTTTAGCGAAATGCACTCAGTAACTACAAACAAACCCTACAGCATTAACTTTGCCACATCTTCATGGGTACCAAACCATATTAATTATCCAACATTTTTAACAGATATATCTTTTTATAAACGTTCATTTCCTTATACAACACTGGGCTATACACATGCCCCATTCAATTTTAGTGAGTTTTGTTTATCACTAAAAGGTGGCGCTTCATTTTTACAACTTAAAAGGTCAGGAACGCAGGTCTTGGCCGGAATTAAAGAAACTAAATTTGAAGAAATGGACTTAATTTTCGTTAATATTGGCTCAGTTTTATCACTTGCTTTTACACAGAATAAGACATTTGATCCATATATTGGTGTTTCTGCAATACCCACACTTTTGCTGATACCGGCCACTAGCACAAATACTGCTTCAAGTGACATATTTGTTATGGGTGGATTTGAGTTTGGAACTTTTGTGAACATTGATCTGGTTGCAAATTTATTCAAGCTGCAAAAATTTTCTTTCATATTTGGCGGAGTACAAACACTTGGCACTTTTAGAAAAAACAGTTTAAATTCAATTGGTGTGCAAGGTGGAATACGCCTTGTGCTTAATTAACCCAAAGAAGGAGACGTAGCATGAAAAAATATAATTCACTAAGTTTATTGTTAGTTTTAATTATGTTTATAGGTTGCGCGGAAGATAAAAACCTTGATGACTACATGAGGGAAAAAGTCAAACAGGATCTTTCTATGCTAAAATCCGTTGAGGGTACTTATACCGGTATTATCGTTTCTAAAGTTAATAGTGAAAATGTACTTGGTGCAATTAGCCTTGATTTATCAGCACAAATGCGCACAGGCTCTGCTATAACCAGCGATGCAACAGATGCTCAACCAGTTCTAGTTAGTAGTATTGAGGTTATGAATTATAAAAAAATGACAGCTATTGCCCAGGATAGTTATCTTGATCCCAACACAAAAGAATTCCAGGCCAATATTCCCATCACTGCCCAAGATCTTCCTAACGCCCAATTATCAATTAGTGGAAAATTTGAAGAAAATGTTTTTAATGGAACAATTGAGGCCGTTGGTTTCTCAACAAATGGGGGCAATATCAGGCTTGAAAAAGATGGAAAAATCGTTGAAAAACTTATTGAGCCATATTTTAACCCTCAAAATGAGCCTAGTGGTTCTTGTGTTTATTCCGGATTATCCGTTCCTGAAGGGACTGAGGCTGCAGCGCCAATGACCGTAAAAATATATTCCCCAGTAAAAACACAAAGTGAATATATTACTGATATTTTTATTCCAAAACGAGAAAAAACAATTAAAGCTAGCCTTACTTTTGAAAATGGAGAAATGAGCA
The DNA here is from genome assembly GCA_964596435.1 of uncultured Oligoflexia bacterium. Taxonomy (GTDB): domain Bacteria; phylum Bdellovibrionota; class UBA1018; order UBA1018; family CAZQUK01; genus CAZQUK01. The sequence continues at coordinate 2,284 of CAZQUK010000303.1, read as the reverse complement.
CCACAATGTTTTTTTCAGAGGTTCACTGGGATATTGAAAATGGATCGCTTGAAGGGACAAAATCATCTGTGAGTGGCTCCTCTGGTGATTCTTTTTTTCTAACCTTAACTTGTTCGAATTTTTATTCAATCGATGATGAACAATCTTTTACATGTGAGTATGGCGGCAGCCACGTAAGAGGGATACAGAAAATGAGGTTTAATAATAATTAATTGCAAAAAAACATTTGGCGCTAATATTTATAATTAATTAGCTGAAATTGTGAACGTCAATGTGTCGCTATATGTACCTGCCATATAGTCTTCAGTGTTAACGCCTTTGTAGCTAATATCAAGATCCTTTGTAACGTTAATTATGCTGCTTTGTGCTCCTTGTGATGTAACAGTAACGGGCGTTGAAGAAAGTGTTACAGAAACATCATTGTAAGTTGCCGAATAAGTTATTGATCCAACTGATCCGTTTTTAAGTGCGCCACTGTTTGTTGAGGCAAGTGTAACGGCGTAACCTGCAGCCGTGTTATTGATTTCGCGAACAGTTGCAATTTTTGTGTTTGTTTGAGTGGTAGAAAGATCTAAGCTATCGTATCCCGCTTCAGCAACAACAACGATTGCTGTGGCTCCTGGTATATTACCAGAAAGAGTTATTGAACCTACGGTTGCCGCTAAAGCATTTGTGCTAATAATCATTACTGTTATCAGTGTGCTAAGAATTTTTTTATTTTGTAATTTTCTACTCATCATTGCCTCCACCTGAATTTAAGTTACTGCATTATTAGGGCCAATTATCTGAACTTTTATAGGTTTTCCGGTACAAAAAAAACCAATAAAATTAAGCAGTAAGAGAACCCATATATAGCGCATCGCATTACCGGTGTCAATGTGCCATTGTTATTTTTTCAATTCCGCCAAAATTTAGCTATAAATTGGCACCAGCTCTTGCTTTTTACCCTCTACAATTAATATTATCTCATGATTTCAAATAAATAAAATGGGCAATGTTTTCCTAGTAATTACTCGCCCATTTTCTAGTTGGGGTCTTCACTAGTGTAAATGGCTAGTTTTTATAGTGCTTAAAGGCCGGCTATAAATTTATAAGAAATACTTCTTCCTTGTCCTTTGCTAAAAATAATACTTTTTTTCATCCAGTTATTTATCCAAACCCGTGCTGTTCTTTCTGCAGCATTAAATATTTTCTCCACATCCTTTCGATTAAATTCATCCATAAGTGCTTTTAAGTAAAACACTGGCCCTTGGTAGTTAATATCCATTGGTAAAACTATTACAGTCTTTAGATTTAGTTTATAGAAATAATAATTCTTTTTTCTTGTAATTTGAATTCCTTTCATTGAGAGCTGTTTTATAAGCTTCTTTAGCCGATTCACTCCAAGCATGGGATCAATAAATTCCTGCCTATACATAAAATCCATTAATGTCCATTCGTTGATTCCCAAATCACCAGCACCAATCAATGCATAAAGACACATAACTTGAATATCAGTTAAAGTATTGTTCTTTTCACTATCGTTAAAATGAATTCCCGAAAACAAATCCCAAATAGCTTTATTCTTAAACTTAAGGGGAGCATCTTTAATGTATTCACAGTATCTGACAGAAAAAATCTTACCATCCGATATTACCCAACAATCATTTTCTGTGCTTTTATATTGAGCTTTTATCCATGGATGAAGCGGTATAAGATTTTTAGAATTAAACCTTCTACCAACAAGAAAACCATATGGTGAAAATACATGATGCGCTCTAAGTGGAATCTTAAGCCCTAAAGGCAGATCAAACCCAGGTAATTTTTCCAACCAATACAGTAGGGAAATTATCGATATTGGTTGGGAGCCAGGATGATTTAATATTTCATAAGCAAATTGAAGTTCCTTTTCAGCAAATTTGTATTTTTTTTCCAAAAAATAAAGGGCTCCAAACCACTTTGCGAGGTGGGCAATATCGTGGGTTCTCGATTCCGTTAAAAAAAGTTTTTTTGATGCTTCAAAATCTGACTTTGCTTTTTTTAGATTTCCTGCTCTAAAATAATACTCCCCCCTTGCCTGGTAGCAAATACCCTTAAGTACCTTTTCTTTTTCTTTTACTGATTTAAGTACCCACGTAACAGTTTCAATTGCCTCTTTAGTTCGGCCAATACCTTCTAGACCATCAGCAACACCAATTTTTGAAATTTTATATATATAAGTTTCTTTTGGATGAAGTTCTAATACTTTCTTAAATGCTATATAAGCATTCTTAAAATCATAGGAATTTAAATACATATTTGCTCT
>CAZQUK010000302.1:0-4341 GCA_964596435.1 uncultured Oligoflexia bacterium | reverse complement strand
ATACTACACTACGGAGCTATGTGGCAAAAGATGGTGTGGATGAAGCGCTTACGCTTTAATAAGGTCAATTTGATATTTAGTCGCCCGTGGAAAACCGGATTTTGAATCTAAGCTCTGTTACCATCCACTACAATTATTCTTCTGTTTTTTACGGGAAATCCTCGCTCAGTCCATAAGGTTTAATACTAACACAAGCTGCTGCGCCTACCGTACATGTGTATGAACTTTCATTGTTAGGTATATGAATACTAAATTTGTAAACCACATAACTTCCAGAAGTCTCAGAGTCTTTCTGAAAACTAACGGTGTTACTTTCTCCAGTTGCTTCATTATAATCTGTATATGATTTGGCAATAAAACCATCACCTATAAATTCGAACGTATCACCTCCCAGGTCCTCAATATAGTCTGGATGTAGTGGAAATATTGTATCAGTATAATAAATAAAATTATATTTTCTACCGATTTCAAATATTGCTTTATCCTTAAGGGCAACGCCCTCGTTGGTTGACCTTTCTGTAATAACCCCAGTTTCAAAATTGATACTAAAATCTTCCCAGATTTCCTTATAGTCCGCCGCCTGTACGCCCGAAAAACCGTATAGATCCATTAGCTTACGATTCAAAATATCAAGTCTGTCCTTTGGGTCGTAATCACTGTCATTTTCGGGTGGCATAAGTTTCAGGCTGGATTTCATCACCCCTTTATAAGTCAATTTTTTGTTTACGAAATCAACCGTGTTGTAAATAGTTTTTGGCTGTATTTGTTCTTCATTATATTTCAATTTAAACCCGAAGATTTGTACACATTTTTTTGTCTGAAGGTCAAATTCATGATTTTTATCTATAACATTACAGCAGGCACTTAACCATTTGTTGGTATCATCAATGTTGTTTACGACTTCGTCTTCTTCAACATCTTCACCCTTACTCACAGTCCCAGTTGAACAGTAGAATATAGCGTCACCTACAGCAACCAATCCATCAATAACGGTCTGCATTCCTTTTTTTCCACAAGAAGGGCCTGTGATTAACACAAAAAAAATTAACATCAATCGAATAGATAATGATTTTTTCATTGAAAACTCCGAACTGTTAATTACTATATTCTATGCATTGTTGAAAGTCTACATTTTGACTACTTACATTTGGATCTATTGTGAGACTTAAATTATTTACTTTTAGATCTTGTATGAATTGAATATTTAAAGCTGAATCGATTGGAACATTACTCAACACAGTACCAAAAGTCTGGTTGGACAAATTATATTCGAATTTATCATAGTCCATTCTATAGTCTTCTCCATCACCTGTACACATACTTCCCCCACCTTTTCCCATACACGTATCATATTCACATTGATTTTGATCCCCCGATTCCTTACATGCCATAAAATCATCAAAACATGTTCCACTCTCTTCTCCACAAACTTTCACTGCACAAGCTGCGCCACACCCCTTCTTACCGCCATTAATAATACCACCAGCCCAATCATCGATTGCTCTATTGAATCTGTCAAATATGTCGATACAACTAAATGCTAAATTTTGTTCATTAAACTGAAGTGGCGTACTCTTAAAAGTTATATCACTTGCTTCAATTGAGAGCGTCTGAATAAGTGTATTATCAACCAGAATATTTAAAGTTTTATCTGATGTAGTCGACTGTGTAAGTGAAACTGACTGCACAGGAGGTTTAGTGTGATAAGCATAATGAATATCATAAATATCTTTATCAGTTAAATTTGCTGATACTTGATATGTCACATTTGAATTTTTCACTTCAAGCCTATTATTCTTTTCATCTACAATATCATAAACTGACGGATGAAATGTTATTGGTTTTACAATTTTTCCAGATTTATCACTCCATTTATTACCAACAACAAGTGGCGGGATTGTTGTTGATTTAATCAGATTGGCTTTATAAGCAAGCTGATAACATGGATCAATAGCTATAGAATTTTTTACTGCAACATAATGATTGGAAGAATTATATGTTGTAGAATTATTCGTATTTGGTTTTAAAGTCAGTTTTGTTTTGAATGTATTCTCAACACTATTATAATTATCACCCTTACTTGCATACCAGAACCCAATATCAATATCTTCATTATCGAGATAGCGAATTTTTACCATCCAATATGGACCACCATTTGGAGCAGGATATCTAAACTGATATTTGCTTATTAGCGCTTTTGTTAAAGCTGTATTTTTATTGCTGCTAACAACTGCTGCTCTTAGTTGTCCCCCACCAAATGCACTAATTGGAAATACAAGCAGGGTTCCATACTTTGCTTTTACGGTAAAATTATCATTATAATTTTGAGTCATTGGACACATCGTTACATCAATAAGATCGCCCAACAAATCTGCCCCGTCGTGAATCATATCTTCAATTTCCTGTGATGTTTTTCCACAGCCAGGACCAAAAACAAAAGGAAAAGTCAATAAAACTGATAAAATGATATATTTTCTCATCACACGTCCCTCCAAAACAATGATTATTAAGTTTTTTTTATCTTCCATGTCCACCTTAACGTTGTTGATTGATTATGTCAAGTATTTTTTGAAGCCATTCGCCCCCGCGAGGTCAAAAAAGACACATCTATACAAAGATGCGAACCTAAAGTTACAATATAGGCATTAAATAAGGGGGGCGTTTGCGCGAGAAATATAAATTTATTGCATCAATAATTTTGTGCCTGTCGCTTTTTGTGTTTACGGCCTGTGATGAGACTCCAATGCCTGAAGAAAATGAAGAGACTTGCGCATTAGTATACAAAGAAAAACAGTGCATAGATGTAACAGTCAGTACAATTTATGACAGGGGTGGCGTTTGTGATATATTTGAAAATAAAAAAACCAACGAATTTGAAATTAAATGTGCAGCTTTGAGTGGAGATGTTGAAGTTATAAGGTGCCCTGAATTTGTGCTTTTACAAACGCTGGGAAATGAAAATAAGATTTTATACACGAAAACTAAAAATGCATGGATAGGTGAAGATGGTATTTCAATAACTTGTGATCTTATTGTGGACGAAGGGACAAGTTTTAAAAACTCTGGAGATATGCAAATTATTGAAGCTCCAAAAACCACTCAAAATTCAAACTTGCGCTGGTTAATTGAAAAACAAAACGCTTATGATTGCAGTGCTGACGTATGTCACACCGATTATATAAGCGACAGATTAATTCAAGACTGCGCTATAAGGTCAGAAATTGAAAAATTCACTGAGCTTGAACATTGCTGCACAAGTTGTATGGTTGGAGCCGAAGCAGATAAGGATCTTTTTGACTATCTGCACTATCAAAACACCAAGTATTTTGAAAATAGAGGTGTTCCAAGCTGGTGCGACATGAAATATGCAAAAATGGTTTGCTGGAACATGGCGGCGTCATATTGCGAAAAAATAGCGTTATATAACGATGATAATCCTGCAGCAAAAAGACTTTGTTGTAATTTATGTAATGAGGGCAGCTTAAAAGGAGCTACTTGTGGTTTGTATGATACAAAAAACACCAGTTGTGATGTTTTATTTCCAGTTGAGAGCTTTAAGTATTAAAATGAACTTAAGGTTAAATGAAAAGTGAAAAAAGTTAATACGCTAATTTTAGTTTTATTGTGTTTTTTTGTTTTTGAAAATTCTGCCAGATCAAAAACTCAGTCCGAGGCCACGAAAAAAAGTAAAAGTGACATTAATAAACCCAAACTTGTGCCAATAAAAAACTCAACCAATAACGAAAGTTTGGTGAAAAATTCTGTAAAAGAAAAAAAGGACACTGGAATTGTAGCTAAGCGTGATCTTGACGATAAAAATAAAAAATTTGGACATCTTGAGATTATTGCTAAGGGACTTAAAAACGATGTGGCCGCAGTTAAAATTTGTATGCCAATTGAGTGTACAAGTACTGATGACTGGGAAAGACTGCTGAATAAAAACACTTTGATGTTTATAAAACAACCTGTGGGGCCGTGGATGTTGCACTTTGTAAAAATTAAGGGCTACAAAACGCCACGCCCGCAGTACGTTGTTGTGAATGAAAATAACACATCACGGGTAATTGTCAGATATGTTGATATTTTAAAAACAGAAGAAAGAGAAAAGAAAAAAGTTACCGGAATGTTTATCGATTATGCAGTTAAAAATGCAAATGATAAAGTAATTTTTCCTGGGAAGCATTTTGTTGAAAAAGAGGCTCTGGCTCCAGAGGATAAGGAGCGTAGCCTAATTGAGCTTGGTGAGGGCGCTGATGATGTAGAGCTTGAGGCTGATGAAGAAGCAGAAGGTGTTAATGATGATGTCGATGATAAAGACCTTTTAATCTTAGATGAATAACA
>CAZQUK010000301.1:0-4391 GCA_964596435.1 uncultured Oligoflexia bacterium | reverse complement strand
AAGGTTAAAGCCCCCGTCCCAATGCCAGCGGTATCCAAAAAGCCCGCCAAATACTCCCGACTTGGACACCAAAAAAATTAAACTGGTGGTATTCCGTATAGTTGTGGCTTAACGCTATGTAACATAGGCACTACACTGCCATCTGGGGTGTGGAGTTCTCGAGTTTGGGAGCGGAGCGACAGCCCAAGAACCTCATAGATAATTTTAGCTTCCGCCGGCTTGTTGCGATCCATCTCAAAAACACGATTCGTCTTTTTTTCTTGGAAAATTATTTTTTCGCAGCCGCGAAGTGCATCGTGAATTTGAGTCGTCGTAAGCGGAGTTCCTCGTTTTTTTAGCCGGACCTCCAGGTGGCGCTCGAGTACAAGAGCTAAAAAACACAACAGAACATGAGTGCGAATTCGCTTGGGAGTCCAGTGGAAAATTGGTCTGGTGGCGAGGTCGTGTTTAGCAACACGAAAGGCCGCCTCCACCTGCCAGAGTCCACGATACTGGGAGAGGACCGTCTTATCCAACCCACTCTCGCATATACGCTCCTCCCACGTCTTCTCCCTCTCATCATCATCCTAACAACTCTCCATGCATGTTCTCTTTTTAAGAATGTCGAACAAGGATCGTATCCACTGGCAAGTTGTGGAATCCAGGAATCACAAATTAATGACCTTACTAATACAATAAAAAAATTAAAGCAGGAAAATGCCGTGTGTCAATCAGGGACTCACGGATTTCAGACCCAACTTGCGCCACAAAAAGCCCAAAACGACACAGCTTAAAACTAGAAAACGATATATTAAAATCTGACCTTGAAAAGTGCAAAGCCGATCTGTCTCAGGCAATAAACACCCCAACCCCCCGCGTCTGACTATTCTGGTCTGGAAGTAAAGCATCTTCCTTTTACTTGAGTTTTTGAACTATTTACATCAACTAATATAAAATGCTATAGCCGTATGTATAATGAACTTTGTAAATATTCTTTTAGGTGCAGCATATGTAACCGGTAAAACCTTTGGCCGTAGTAAAAGGGCCATTGAGCAATTAAAAATTTCAAAACAATCAATATCTGAAGCCTTCCAACAAGGCCTAGTGTTTTACGGTTTTATTCCATTTAGCATTTACCTTTTAAGACAAACCACCGTCGATAACCGTCTTCCCAGTCAGGAAAAAATTAAAAGGAAATATAGTCGCATATTTCCCACGCAAGTGGCCGATGTATTTGTAAACCTTATTAGCCACCAAAATGCCTTGTTCGGTGAAAACGAAATCGAACGCATTGGAAGACTTTTACGAAACAGACTTAAAGAAAACAAAAAAAATGAGTTTTTAAGGATGCTTATTTATTTTGTTAGGATCGATAGCGTTATTGAAACAAAAGAAATCGAGGGCCTTCGCTATATTTCTATTTCGTTGGGTATTAGCCCACAAGCATTTGACGATTTAATAAATATGTATGCTCCACACACTTCAGTCATTGATAGTAGTTATTTTTATAATCTTTTAGGAATTGATAAAGAAGCCTCGCCAAAACAAATTCATAAAGCATATAGATTGATGAGTGCAAAATATCACCCCGATAAATATGTAAATCAATCTGAAGAAGAACAAAGGGCCGCAAAAGAAAAATTTATTAAAATCGGAGAAGCGTATCAAAGAATAAAGGGCTAGCGTAAAGCATGGTTGGGCGTTTGGTGTGGGCTTTGGCGACGTGCGCACGGAAACAACTTCGCTGGCGCCCTATTGCTTATGAATTAAATTGTAGGATAAAATAAGTTGAAACACAATTAAACAAAGGCGTTGTTTAAAATCTCACCTAAGCCACCGGCTCCGGGAACAATATAGTCAATATCGTTAAGACCACGCTCTTGATCCCACTTCTCCCCTGGTTTGCTTTTTAACACATCATCTGATGATAAACCTCTATCAAGCCTAAGCGCATATATAATAACTTCAGGGTGTTTGGCCTTAAGACACCGTAAGTATTCGGGTGTAATAATTGTATGCAAAGCAATTACTTTTTTGGGTGTTCCAAAACTTTTGTATAACTTTAAAGACTCAATCAGCGTGCCGCCTGTTGCACCCATTGGGTCGGGGAACAGAACAATTGCATCATCAATGGGGCCGCCAATTTTGTACGAAATAATTTTACTACCCGTAACTTTGTGGTTGCTGTCAGTTTGTCGTGAAATTGTAATATGATCTTGCCGAACATTTTTTGGGTCAAGTAGGCGATTTAGTTCCTGGTAACAAACATACGTCGGCAAAGAACCAGCCCTTAGTAGGCTGGCGCAAACAACCTTAGTGCTTGTATCAATGGCCGGTCCTTCAAAAAAACCTTCGTTTGGGTTTAAGCTTACCATCCTTGTGGATGTTTTTTTAATAACTGTGGGAAACTCGGTGCTTATAACTACTTTAATCAACGCTGAATAAAGATATGAAACCAGATCGTTTATTGCCGGCTGATAAGTATCCGGAGATCCAAGCTCCGCAAGCTTTGAAAGTAGCAAGGGGTCAGAAAGAACATGAACATTACCACCGTATAAATGAGAAATTTCAGACGGAGTGAATTTTATGTTTTTAAATTGTGAATCACTAATTTGTTGCGGCATTCGATGTTGGCTCATTCTTTTTTTTTAAGTTTATATGAAGTCCAGATTGATAAACTCCGTTTGGTGTAACGGTTATAGCCTCTGGTTCATGACAAAAGCGGCATCTGGCCTCATAAAGATCTTCGGCGCCAACTGCTATTGTTGCATTTGTTACGCTGCTTTGTTGCAAGGATTTAATTACACGTTGTGATCGCGAAGCCGGAGCTCCGCAAACCACACAAACTGCAGAAAGTTTAGTAACCTCTTCGGCAACTGCAAGAAGGGTTGGCATGGGGCCGAAAGGCTTACCCCTAAAATCCATATCAAGACCAACAACAATCACTCTGATACCGCGAAAGGCTAGTTTCTGGGCCACATCAACAATGTCTTCGTTAAAAAATTGAGCTTCATCTATGCCGACAACTCTTGTGTTGTCTTCAACAAGTGGAAGAATTTCCCTGCCCGTGTTTACACAAATGGAATAAGTTTTTGTCTGATCATGACTTTGCACATGGTCGGGGCTGAACCTGTTGTCAATTTTAGGTTTAAAAACTTGAACTTTTTGCTTAGCAATTTGTGCGCGTCTTACCCTACGAAGTAGTTCTTCTGTTTTACCACTAAACATACTCCCACAAATAACTTCAATCGATCCAGGTGTGTGTCTTTTCATATAAATATTTTCTTATCAAAGGATTGTAGTAATGAAAAGTTATCTGCTTGAGTTTTTTTTGTTTATTAAGCTATTGAAATAATAAATAAAATATCTGCCGAAGAACGCACCGCGCGCTGCGATAAAATATAACATATTTAATTGAAACCGGTGGGCTGATTGTTGGATAAAAAATACTCATACACTTGCTTGGTACGGGCAGTATTAAAAAACTAAAAAAAATTCTTGTGCCAACTGCTTGTGAGCGTGGAAGTTCAAAAAATAAGATCAAACCTAAAATGATCTTGCACTAGAGCCACTTTTTGTTCCTAAAAGTTTGAAGATACCAAATATGCCATTTATTGAAGATATGTCTGATTCCTTTTTTTCCTTAATTTTTTCTTCGCTTTCGGCTTGGGCAGCTTGTGACTTGTTTGTAAGGTTTTTGGAACACGTAATTTTTTTAAAAACAGCATAATCAAATGTATCCCAACAGTTAGAAATGGGGTGCTTGGCGCAACTATAGCCAACACTTTTTAAGGTTTCAGTTGTTACTTTTAATTCACCGTTGCTATTAAATCGCATAACGTTCATTCTTTTTTCGTGCCATGCAAGTTTGTAACTTAAAACGCCGTTGAATCCTTTTAGTTTACAAAATAGCAGGGCTTGTGGGATTGCATACTCATCATATTTTTCTGATGCATTTTCTTTTGGTGAAAGAGCTAAAAATGGTAAGCCGTTTTGGTTGGGATTATTAACCTCTAAAATTTCTGATTCAATGCGGTCGTTGTCTTGGGCGCTAGAATTAGTGGGCCAACTGAATAGCGCTAGTACGACCATAATAAAAATAAATGGATAACAAAAACCGTGTCTAATTATTAAATAAGTTTTATGTTTTTTCATAGTTCTCACTCCTCATAAAAAAGCTCTTATGCATAATATATAGAAGCAAGAGTCATGCCTAAAAAATTAAAATTAATAGCAAAAAACCTAATGATTACAGGTGGTGTGTCTGTGTTGACACGTTTAAGGGCTTATTAAGTGTAAAGACAATTGCCATGGAAAATTTGGTTTAGGCCCGAAAAATTTAGCGTTTTTTCCTTCCTTCCCGACTTCAAATCTGAAGTGCAACCGTTTAATAGTTTGAACCTAATATAACG
>CAZQUK010000300.1:0-4406 GCA_964596435.1 uncultured Oligoflexia bacterium | reverse complement strand
CCCTGTTTTCTATTAAGTGTTTTATGATTTTTGAGTAGTTTGCAGGATCACCATTGTACACAATAGTTCGCAGTAATCCACCACGAATACCAATATAAGTTTTTGAACATATTTTTAGAAAGTCGTTCCAATAAACTCTTTTCCTGCCAGTTTCCCATCTTGAATATTGATTATAACCATATCCAAGTATTGAGCTTAAATAGGCGCTGGATCTGTCACCTTTGACAATTTTTAACATTTCTTTGACAATTTTATTGTAATCAAGTTGTTTGGCTTTTTCCATACTCATGAATATAACTGATTTTCTATAAAATGATAATTATTGTATGACTATTTATTAACATAAATTTTATTAAGAAAACGCCACCCTCTAACACAGAGCATTGCGGCTCTGCCGTTATTTTTATTTATTAGTTTTGTTTTTGATGGACCAAAACCATCGGTTGTATATAAAAAAATAGCTATTAAATATAATTATTTCAGTTAGTATAAAATGTAATCTCAAAACACCATGAAGAAAGATATGAAAAGTATATTTTTTATTTTTGCCACAGCATTTTTAATTTCCACTATAAGTATTAATACTTTTGCGACAAGCAGTATGCTTGAAGCGTTCAAGTTCGTTTACCCAAACGTAAAAGACAGCAAGCTTGATAATTGTATGTCCTGCCATAATGATAAGAGAGATTCGCTTTTAAATTTATATGGGGTGGCACTTAAAAAAAGTAAATTAAATTTTCACAGCATCCAGGCGCTGGATTCTGATGAAGATGGTACAAGTAATATTGATGAAATTAATAATCTTGAGTTTCCAGGCTTAAACACAATAATTCCTGAAATATTTTTGCTTGATAAAAACGGCCCAAGGGGGGGGGTAACTTTTAACCATAACATGCACCAGTTTGATGAAAGGTACATTTCAAATGGTGACTGTTTGGTTTGTCATAAGCAAAAAGAGTTTTCGCGCTATCTTTCTGACCCCACGTCGCCAAGCCGCGAGGCACTTAAAAAGCACACTACCTGTTATTGGTGCCACTGGAGGGAGCATAAGGCCGGAAATGAAAGGGTTCCCACAAAGTGTAGTGGGTGCCATAAAAAGTAGTTTCTTTTACAATATGCGTTTTGATGTTAAACTTAGAAAATCAACTTGTGAAATGCTTAATAACATTAAGCTTAATAATTGATACCAGTTGAAGTGGTGGGGTGCCTATTCCACAGTTACGGACTTTGCTAAATTTCTTGGCTTATCAATGTCCTGACCAAGCTCAAGTGCAAGTCCATAAGCCATAAGCTGAAGTGGCACAACATATAGAATTGGATTCACCTCGAGCATGGATTTTGGCATTTCAATAAATTCGTTAACAAGTTGTTTGACCCTTGTGTCGCCCTCTTGTCCAATTCCAATTATGTAACCGCGTCTAGATTTTATTTCCTCTAAATTTGCAAGAGTTTTATCCTGTAAGCCATCAGGTGGGCACAACACAACTGCTGCAAGGTTTTCATCAACCATTGCAATTGGACCATGTTTTAATTCACCGGCAGCATAACCTTCAGCGTGGCGGTAGGTTATTTCTTTCATTTTAAGAGCACCTTCAAGTGCAATTGGGTAAAGAGCGCCACGGGCAACAAATAAAATAGTGCGTTTGTTTTTTAATGATTTGCCAACGTTCATGAATTTTTCAGAATAAGTTAAAGTCTGCTCTAAAAGGTGTGGGAGCCTTACAAGGCTTTTAAAACCTTCATCAAGATTTTCTTTTTTTCCTCTAAGTCTTGCAACATCAAGTGCCAAAGCAAAAAGAGATGTTAGTTGAGCCGTGAAAGCTTTAGTTGAGGCAACGCCAATTTCCGGCCCAGCTTTTGTTGGATAATGAAAATTAGATTCACGCACTATTGATGATGCAGGTACATTGCAAATGCAAAAAGTAGTAATACCCGCATCATTTGCAAGCCTGAGGGCGGCTAAAGTATCTGCTGTTTCACCGGATTGGGAAATTACCCCAACCACTGAGCCTGGCCTTAAAAGAGGTGAGCGGTACCTAAACTCGCTTGCAAGATCAACTTCAGTGGGAAGGTGCGCCCATTTTTCAAAATAATATTTTGCAACAAGTGCAGCATAATAAGATGTGCCACATGCAATTAAATAAACCGAGCTTACATTTCGCCAAAGTGCCTTATGTGCCTTAGGTTCATCCCATAAAAAATCATCGGCTAAAGTTTGTGGAAGGCGCCCTGAAAGTGTGTCGGCCACAACTTGCGGTTGTTCATAAATTTCCTTTAACATAAAGTGCTCATGGCCACATTTTGAAATCTGATCGGCACTCCAGTTTATGGTTTCAAACTTCGGCTCTTCAGTGAACCCTGTTTCTGAATTATAGTATTCTATGTGTTTGGGGTCAGCTTTAAAAATTATTCCATTTGGTATGAAGCTTACATTTTTTGTGTAAGGAATAATGGCCTGAAGATCACTTGCAATATAGGAACCATTATCGTCTTTTCCAACAACCACCGGGGCGCCTTTTTGAATTCCAAATAAAACACCAGGAAGGCTTTTTACCATTAAAAGAACGGCGTAGTGACCATTGCTTTTAGTAATTGTAAAAGCAAGCGCTTTCATTAAAATATCTGTTTGTTTCTTTTGTTCAATTCCGTCCCACTTAAGGTTTTCTTTTTCACATAATTCTTTTTTTGCCTGTCCAATAAGTTTAACAAATACTTCTGTGTCTGTTTGTGACTCAAACTCAACACCTTTTTGGGCCAGTTCGTTTTTTAAAGCCGCGTGGTTTTCAATTATTCCATTATGAACAAGGACTATGTCCTCAGAGCTGTGTGGATGCGCATTAACTTCGCTGGGCACGCCATGTGTGGCCCACCTAGTATGAGCAATGCCGGTTTTATTGTCTGTATTTATGTTTGCTAAGGCTTTTTCAAGTTCTATTACTCTACCAACGCGCCTTGTAACAATAAATTCCCTGTTTTTTTCAAGCGCAATGCCGGCTGAATCATACCCGCGATATTCAAGCCGCTTTAGGCCGTCAATTAGTATAGGTTTGGCGTTAAGGGCCCCTGTGTATCCAACTATTCCACACATACTTTCACCTCAAACATATAGGTTCTACCCAACAATTTATTGCTGGCAGCTAAAAATGGACAGCCTAACTATTACTTCCCGCATATTTGAAAAGCTATCAAAAAAAATGGTCTTGCCATTATTACAAACAGATAGATATATGAATATATTAAACATAAGGTTAGTACAAGCTTTGGTGGGGTGCAGCGCGTAAAACGCGGCGTAATTGAAGGGACGTTTTTTTATGAAAAAGAAAATATTAGTAACTGGCGGATGCGGCTATATAGGGTGCCATGTTACGAAACTTCTTTCAGAATCCGGGTTTGAAGTAATTGTGTTAGATAATCTCACAACAGGTTTTATAAGTTCCCTTTTATATAATGAAACTCTTGTTGAGGGCGATATAGGTGATACTAAAATTCTGGATAAAGTTTTTTCGGCGCATAAGTTTGATGGGCTTATTCATTTTGCAGCATCAATTGTGGTTCCAGAGTCAGTAAAAAAACCGCTTGAGTATTATAAAAATAATACTGCAAATACATTAACTCTTTTAGAGTATGCAAAAAAATTTGATTTAAAAAATATTATATTCTCATCCACTGCGGCAGTTTATGGAAACACCAATGAAAAATTTGTAAATGAGGAGGCCCCGCTTAATCCTGAAAGTCCTTATGCCAGATCAAAGCTTATGGATGAGTGGATACTTAAGGATCTTTCACTGGCATCAGACATAAAACACATAATATTAAGGTATTTTAACGTTGCAGGAGCTGATGCTGATGGAAAAATTGGCCATCGTTTTCCAAATGCTACTCATCTAATAAAAGTTGCGTGTGAAACGGCTCTTGGTAAAAGAGATTCTCTTTCGGTTTTTGGTACGGACTATCCCACAAAAGATGGAACAGGGGTTAGGGATTATATACATATTTCTGATTTGGCAAGTGCCCATGTTTTAGCACTTGAATACTTACTTGGTGGTGGGACATCGCAAATATTAAATTGCGGATATGGTCGGGGCTATTCGGTAAAAGAAGTTATTGAAACTGTAAAAAAAGTTTCTGGAGTGGATTTTAAAATAAATATTTCAAAAAGGCGGGAAGGTGATCCGGCGGAAATTGTGTCGGACCCCGGTAAAATTAAAAAACTTTTAAACTGGAAAGCACGATTTGAATCAATTGAAACCATAGTAAAAACCGCACTTGATTGGGAAAAAACTTTGTTTAAAGTTTAATTAGTCGCCCGTGAAAAACCCAAAAAAGTGAAAAATCATGCAGATTTTTAAATAAATTATTAGAAAATAAGGATAAACTTTTGCGAGAAAGTTGACCTCTTTTGTGAC
>CAZQUK010000299.1:0-4408 GCA_964596435.1 uncultured Oligoflexia bacterium | reverse complement strand
TACAAAAAATATTTCTGGGCTTGAAATAGATTTATCGTACTACGACAAAGGTAAAAAAATAGATTTAATTCAATCAGATCTTAATGAGCAATTTCCATTTCAGGATGAAACATTTGATTTAGTGTTTAGCGATCAGGTAATTGAACATGTAATAAATGTAGATAATTTTATTGAAGAGACATATAGAGTTTTAAAGCCTGGTGGTCTTGTTGTCGTATGTACAGAAAATCTTTGCGCATGGCACAATGTTTTGTCTTTAATTTTTGGGTTTCAGGCTTTTGCTCAAACAATTAGTGTTAAACACGGAGTTGGAAATCCATTTTCAGTTAGAGATGCAAAAGCTAATCGAGGTAAATCCAAGCATTGGTTTCATATTCAAATATTTACGCTTTATGGTCTTAAAAAACTCTTAATAAAAAACAATTTTGAGATTGGAAGATGTTGGGGCACTGGGTATTTTCCATTTCCTTTGTCGATTGGAAGGCTATTTGAAGTAATTGATCCAGGGCATTCATATTTTATTGGGATCAGAGCTAGAAAACCGCAAAATTAGAAAGCTTCCAGACATAACGCCCCGCCCCAACAAGCTTAAAAGTCAATGCAAAAATTTCATATAAATGTTAATTGGAAGTTTATGCAAGAAATAGGATTACCGGCAATTTTAGGCGGAAAGCCACTTTTTGATAAGCCCTACCATCTTGTTCGTCCAATTTTACCTGATTTTGGTGACGTTCTTAAGGGACTTGAAACACTTTATGAGTCAAGAATGCTTACTAATCAGGGTAAGTATGTCGTTGAGCTTGAAAAAATTATTAGTGAATACCTTGGTGTAAAACATTGTGCCCTTTTTTGTAATGGCACTGTGGCTATTATGTGTTTGTTAAGGGCCATGGATATTAAAGGTGAAGTTATTGTGCCATCCTTTACTTTTGCTGCAACAACACAAGCCTTATTGTGGCAAGGGTTGGTTCCAAAATTTGTTGATATTGAGCCCGGGGCGTTTACACTAGATCCGGCAAAAATTGAGCAGGCTATAAATAAAAATACAACAGCAATTTTTCCAGTAAATCTTTTTGGCGGTTGTTGTAATCATGATAAAATTTCCGAAATTGCAAATGAACATTCACTATCTTTAATTTACGATTCGGCTCAGGCATTTGGGACCAAGTATAAAGGTAAGTTTGTTGGGGCATTGGGTGTTGCAGAAGTGCTTTCTTTTCATGCCACTAAAATATTTCATACTGGTGAGGGTGGGGCTGTAGTTACAAGCAATACAGATTTATATAAGAAACTTTGTAGAATCCGTAATTTTGGTTTTGAAGGATATTTAAATTGTACTGATATTGGTATAAATGGAAAGATGAGTGAATTTTCTGCCATAATCGGTATCAATTTGATTGGAAAACTACCATCACACATTGAAAAAAGAAAATGGGTTTTCAGTAAATACAAAGAAAGTCTTTGCGGTATAGATGGCATTACGATCCCCGATCCGTCTCCTGATGTTGAGTTTAATTATTCCACTTTTTTTGTGCTGATTGATCCCAAAAAATTTGGCTTAAGCAATGTTGAGCTTTATTATGCACTTATGCTGGATAATATTGTGACCAGATGTTATTTTTATCCACCAGTACACAGAACGTCATATTATCAGAAATTGTTTTCAAATTATTTACCAGAACTTCCTGTTACTGATTGGGCTGCAACCAGCGTATTGTGTTTGCCTTTATACAGCGATATGGAAGAGAATGAGTTTGAAAGAATAGTTCATGGAATAAAAAGATGTCGTGAAAATTCATCTGCTGTAAAAAAAGAATTAGAAGGTAAAATACCTACTTCATGGCAGTCTTTACAGACAACTACTTTTTCAGATCCCCATGATAAGTTTATTTTAAAAAGGCAAGGACATTGAAAGTTACACTTATTCAACCAAAGTATTTTAATATTTGGGAGGCGCTAGGGCTTGCTTATGTGGGTGCGTATTTAAAAAAGAAATATAATGGTCAGTTGGAGATAAATTTTTTTCAGGGCTATTTTGATGATGATAAAACGATTATTGAAGGCTCAATAGATTCAGATATTATTGGGGTTTCTTGTACCTCGCCGGTCTTTAGGGCCACTGTAAATTTAACAAAAGAAATAAAAAAACATAATAGAAAAGCACATGTTGTTGTTGGTGGGTTCCATCCTTCTGCCGTACCGGACGATTGTTTGAAAGCAGTATCAATTGATCAAGTTGTAACAGGTGAGGGAGAGGGAGCATTTTTAGATATTCTTAATGGCAACAGAGAGTTAATAGTAAAAGGTAAGCCTTTTTTAGATTTTAATTCAATTTTTCCAGACAGAGAGCTTATTAAAAACGACAGAACAATAACTTTATGTAAACAATTGACAGGCGCAAGAATTACAAGTTTTTTAAGTATTAGGGGGTGTCCGTTTTCGTGTGCTTTTTGCGCCGAAAGAATAGTAACGGGTGTGCACGATAAGAAAGCTAATCCGTTAAGAGTCAGAGATCCTAAGCATTTGTTGGATGAAATTGAAGAGGTTACAAAAAAATATGACTTAGAATACTTTAAATTTTCCGATGCTACATGGAACACTTCCACGCAAAAGGTTGTTTCTTTTTGTGAAGAAAAAATCAGAAGAAACATAAAAACACCTTGGGAGGCTAATGTGCATGCTAGTTTTGTAAGCAAAGAAATGCTGAAAATTATGAAAGAAGCGGGTTGCCATCAAATTAATGTAGGATGTGAAAGTGGAAGTCAGAAAATACTTAAAGATATCAGGAAAGGTCTTACAATTAACAAAATAATTGAAGTTTTTAGATTAGCAGAAGAATTAGGAATTGAAAGAAGGGCGTTTTTTCTATTAGGAATGCCAAATGAAACTGTTAATGATATTAATGAAACTGAAAAACTTGTTGATACAATAAGACCAGATGTGTTTGGTGTAACATTACTGTGCCCATATCCTGGTACAGATTTTTACAATCAAAAAACCATGAAAGATTTAGATTGGACATTTGCCGATGAATATTCAAATTCTTTTTGGAAAACAGAACATTTTTCAAATAATGAACTAAAGGATTGGCAAGGGTATTTAACAAAGAAATATTCAAAAAATCTTAGTTGGCACAATAAAATTATCAAAGAAGCGTGTGGGTGTGGGCATGATGAATCAAACTAATAGCATCTCTGTTGTTATCCCAGTCTATAAAAGCGAGAATATTATTGAAAATCTGTATTCTGAGCTAAAAAAGGAACTTGAGGGCCTGAAATTAGACTATGAGGTTATTCTTGTTAATGATTGCTCACCAGATGGGGTACTTGAAAAAATTCAAAATATCTCAAAAAAAGATAAGACTATTAAATTATTATCATTAAGAAAAAATGTTGGTTATGATAATGCATTAATGGCAGGACTTCACGAGGCAAAAAATGCATTTATTGTTATTATGGATGATGATTTGCAGCATTCTCCTTCGGATATAAAAACACTTTTAAATAAAATAATAGAAGGGCATGATGTTGTTTATGCGAGTTTTATTAAAAAGAAACAAAATATAATAAAAAATTTTGGCAGTTGGCTAAATGGTAAGATGGCACAGGTGGTAATCAATAAGCCTACTGATATATATTTATCACCTTATAAAATTCTTAGGAAAGAAATAGTAGATGAAATTAAAAAATACGGTGGGCCATTTCCTTATATTGATGGACTGATATTTCAGGTTACTCGATCAATTACACAAGTTGTTGTTGAACATCAAAAAAGAGCAGAAGGAAAAGGTAATCATGGTATGTATAGATCTTTGAAAATTCTTTTTAACTTTTGTACTACCTTTTCGATTTTGCCTTTGCGAATAGCAACTTTAGCGGGCCTTTCAGTTTCAATATGTGCAGTTTTTTTGGGCCTATTTCTGGTGTTCTTTAAGTTGTTTTACGGCATAAATGTTGAGGGTTGGACATCTATAGTTTTGGCAATTATTGTAATGGGTGGAGCACAACTGATGGCTTTGGGAATTCTTGGCGAATATGTCGGAAGAACATATATGAATATCAACCAAAGACCACAATATGTAATAAAAGAGAAAGTTAATTAAGTGATAAAAGCAAGTGAGCGTTGGAAAGAATTAATAGAATCAAATGTCATATATAGTAATATTAATGAACAAAAATACTTTAACCATGTTAGTAAAATGTACAAGGATGATTTTTATAAAATTATTTGTAAATATTCAAATATAGGCGGTAGGCTTCTGGAGGCAGGATGTGGCATGGGTTATTGTACAACGGCTCTATCAAGGGCTGGTTATCAAGCTTATGGACTTGATATTTCAGAAAAAATTATTTCTGATTTGAATAAAATAGTAGAGCATATTGAAAAGAAAAAAAATCACAATTTCATC
>CAZQUK010000298.1:1950-4414 GCA_964596435.1 uncultured Oligoflexia bacterium | reverse complement strand
TTTGCTCCAATAACTTTATTTTGTATTTTTATTTCCACTCAGGTCTCAAATAAATTTGTTAGGTTTTTATACGCCGCCCACTAGCCCAATAATTCAAGTAAAGTTTCTATTACATAATCTTGCTCAACTTGTTGCATGCTATGAAAAATTGGCAGACACAAAACCCTTTTAGTAACATCCTCAGTTACAGGGCATAGTTCCTGAAAATATTTTTTACAATAAACTGTCTCATACGCCGGCATGGGCCACGAGATATTGGTTTCAATACCTTTTCTTGAAAGCATTAGCCTCACTGAATCTCTATTATTAACTAAAACGGGAAATAAAAACCATGCATGCCCACAATTCTTGCCAACATATGGTAATTTAATTTCAGAACACCCACCGAGCTTTTGCAAATAACAATCAGCAATTTTTCTTTTTACTCCAATAATACTTTCAATTCTATCTGGTTTTGTTTGCACAAGCCCCAAGGCGGCATGCAACTCTGTCATGCGATAATTATGTCCCAAAACACAGTGGCAGTATTTATTAATTGGACTCTCGCCTTGTGATCTAATCATGCGTGCTTTATGGGCATAGTCGTCACTATCAGTAAAAACCATTCCACCTTCAATGGTTGAGAAAGTTTTTGCCATATGAAAACTTGTAATAGAAACATCCCCCATCGAGCAAAGTTTTTTATTATTAAAAAAACCACCTAAAGCTGCAGCGCCATCTTCAATTAACTTAATTCCATACTTGTTAGTTAACTTTCTTAAGCCATCATAATCCACACTTTGGCCAGCATAGTCTATACAGGCAATAGCTTTTGTTTTAGAGGTAATTTTTTTTTCAATTGCTTTTGGACATAAATTAAACGTGTCCGGGTCAATATCAGCAAAAACGGGTGTGGCATGTTGAAAAAGAACTGCGTTCACGGTTGCCATATATGCCATAGCAGGAACTATAACTTCGTCCCCTGGACCAATTTCCATTGCCTTAAAAGCAACATCAAGTGCTGCCGTACCCGAATTAACAGCCACAGCATGTTTTACACCAACATAATCTGCAAGTTGATTTTCAAAATCTTTGACCTTTTTGCCTTGAGTGAGCCAACCAGACTTCATAACACTCACGACTTCATTCAGTTCGGCTTCGCCAAAGGTGGGCTTAACCCAGGGTATTTGCATGTTTTGTTTCATAGAGAAAGAAGGCTACCATAACATAATTATTGTCTGCAATAATCATTTTCAGATAATAATTAGGTAAATAAGAAGGCCCCTTGTTGCGCGGTGCGTTGGTTTATACAAACAAATCAAAAGCTCTTAATATAAATGAAGATACTATTACATTCCTTTTTCTAAAAAACTCTTGTGTGTTTTAATATATATTCAAACAGTCCACCCATAAAATTTATTCATTTTTTATTCCCATAAAAAAGCCATCTCAAATAACCAATAATTTCAGCAACGATTAAAAACACTTTTGATTCAACAACAATTAGTTCATTGTTCAACGATAGAACGCGCATATCAATTAACCGTTTTATTCTTTGTTCAATAATATTATCATTAAAATATCTTGTATTTTCTTCAAAAGCATTAGTGTCATTTTTTATTTGATATTCATAAATACCAATTAATATTCTAATCCTTCTGGCAGTTTCTGACATATTAAAAAAATGAAAATAAGCATAAAAGCTACAAGAAGTGGCTATAAACACATACAATGTATTTATTACAATTTGAAGCCAAGGCTCACTCCAGGAAAACAACACAGTTAAAAACAAATAAAATAATAACAATATTCCTGCTATATTGAGCAAAGCCGCTTGCCTTGAAACCGGCACATATAATTGCTTAAAAACAAATCTTTGAAAAAACACATGGGTTAATAAAATAACAACCGGTGAAGATAAAACAAGTATTAAAATAAACACAAATCAACCCTTACCTTTTTCAAGGCATAATAATTTTCTATAATAATAAAAAGTACCGGCAAGTATCCTTCCAGAAAGGCTTAAAACAAGCTGGCCACTAACCAACTTAACAAGCCCATCATTAATTAAATCTTCAACCCTATCATCTAATAATCTTTTAGAGCTGATACTATTTTCAATATCACTTTTTGAAACAAGATTCCTATTCTTCATTGAAGAAACGAACAATATAATTTCAATAGAAGGACTTTTTGCCTGAATAGCTGGAAAAGTTTGAATAAAAAAAACAGACAAGCCAATTATTAAGACAAAAAAAGAAAATGATTGAAGAAAGCTCCAGTAATTAGAAACTAGGAATAAAGCAAAAAACAAAACGGGCACACCAAAATACAACACGAATAAGACCAGCATCTGTCTTTTTATATCAACCAGACGCCAAAGAATAAGCTGAAAAAGCAAAAGAATAAAAAAAGAATAAAAAGAATAAAAAATAATTTCAATATTTATCATATATTATTGTAACTACAAATTAACAAAACCTAT
>CAZQUK010000298.1:0-1940 GCA_964596435.1 uncultured Oligoflexia bacterium | reverse complement strand
ACACTTAGGTAAAACAACGCCACACCGTTGCGTTGCGTTACGGTGCGTAATAAATACGCGTTATTAAATATGTGCCCCTTCCATTTTATGCAAGTTTAGTTTATCTTTGCAAAGAATTATACTATAAATAACCTTTCAATGTTAATAAGTAACACACATAGGAAATGAAATATGCCCAACAAAGATATTAACTACTTCAAAAGCTTACGATACGAAATAACCATTAAGACAATCGAAAATCAATACTATTTGTACATACCAGAGCTTTTATTACTAACAAAAAACAAAGATCTCATGACCGCCCACAATGAACTTGAAGAAAAAAAGACTGAGTATTTCAGAAATATTATTGAAACGGAACTGCAAGATAGTGTTAAGTTGCCCAAGAATTCTTCACACAGGATATTCAATTCAATAAATACCTTTTTTCTAAATGAACTTGTCCCCTTCTTAGTAAAAGCATTTTCGTTATTTATAATTATTGGGTTGCTTTCACTTTACCCGCTAAAATACATATCGAATAAATACAATGCTGACATTATTGTAGGAAAGATAATGAACTTTCCCTACCGTTTAAGCACTTATGTTTTAGGCGTTCAAGAAGAAGAAAGAATAGATAAAATTAAAACCATTCAAAAGGCAATTTCAATCCTGGAAATACCGCCTAACAAAAAAGAAAAATAATTTTTTAGGACCAAACTGCTAGGATCTTAATAGCCTTAATATTCGTTTTTCGAAACAAAGCAACAAAACAAAGAATGAAACTACAGCAATTAAAATAAAATATATTCGCAAAGCTATTCTATAATTTGCTGGGTCATAAAGAAAACTTACACTGTGTCTACCTTTTTTTAAATATAAAGATTTAAAATTAAAATTTGATCTAAATATTTTCGAAGGAAAACTATCCACTACTGCGCGCCACCCCTCACTCCAACCATCAGCATAATACAAATATCCATTTTTAAGGTTTTCCACCTCAAGCTCAAGCTTGTTGGCAGAATGACCGCTTATTTTTAAGCTGTAATCATTTCCGATTAAATGTTCCGGAGCAACAACTCTTGGCTTGCTAATGTGAGTATCAATTAATTTTAAATATTCATTCTCACTTTTATTAACTTCATTTTTATTAAGCCATTCAACCACATTATACTGATTTAATTTTTTAAGAAGCTCACCTTCACCTTTTTCGACTTTATTTTCAAAATTAATTACTAATTGGTTTTCAATTAAGTTATTCTTTTCATTTGAAAGATAAAATATTGTTTCGCCATCACCCAAACTAACAATGCTACTTTCATCATAAAATTTTAGAATTGGATTTAAAATTCCGCCAAACCAAAGTATTTTTTCAACTGGAACGTGGGTTACAAATTCATAATAATATTTTGTGGTAAAAAAATGATCATTTGATAAAGTTAGCGCTGTTTTTTCTTGGGTCGCAACACCGGGCCAAGCAACTATGCACCCGTCATAATTTTTACACCTTCTCTCCACCCTAGATTGTCTTTCAAAGATAAACTTCCTAAACAACTCAAATTTTTGTTTTTTTATGTTACGATATGATATAGATATATTTTTTTCAATCGCACCCATATCACGCACTAGGTGTTTTCTTAGTTCAACGTTATAAATCATAAGATCTATAAAACTAATAAATATAATAACAACAAGCATCTTTCTCTCAAGATTAAACCAAGTATATGTTACTTTTTCTTTACTCATAAAAGCAACAAAAACAAGAATTAAAACAGAAAACAAATCATAAAAAGAGGATGCAATAATTTTTCCATATAAAAAGTAACACAGTACAATTTTTAAAAAAAGCACAAAAACAGCAATAAACGACAACTTAATTTTAAATACTGAAGTGTTCTCAATAACTTTTTTTAAGCCCAAACAAACAAATCCACATAAAAAGAACAATAAATAATAACTAA
>CAZQUK010000297.1:0-4426 GCA_964596435.1 uncultured Oligoflexia bacterium | reverse complement strand
ATGTACCACCAGCTGCATGTGCGCAGTCCTCAATTACTTTTAAGTTATTCTTTTTAGCAATATCAAGAATTCTATCCAGCTCACAACCATGTCCACCATAGTGCACAATAATAATTGCTTTTGTTTTACTTGTAATGTTTTTTTCAATCTCTTCAGGCGTAATATTTAAGGTTTTATAATCAATGTCACCAAAAACTGGTATAGCTCTTTCATACAATGCTACAAGTGCACTTGAAACAAATGTCATTGGGGATACTATAACCTCATCCCCAGCTTTAACACCTGCCGCAATTACCGCCAAATGAAGCGCTGATGTACACGAATTAATACCAAGAGCGTATTTGCACCCAACATACTCAGTAAATTTATCTTCAAATTCTTTAGTTTTGGGTCCAAGCCCTATCCAACCTGA
The DNA here is from genome assembly GCA_964596435.1 of uncultured Oligoflexia bacterium. Classification (GTDB taxonomy): domain Bacteria; phylum Bdellovibrionota; class UBA1018; order UBA1018; family CAZQUK01; genus CAZQUK01. The sequence continues at coordinate 4,014 of CAZQUK010000297.1, read as the reverse complement.
ATCAAAGATTTTTTCTAGCTCAGGCAATATTTTTTCTTTATTCATTAGAGGTCTAAATACTGGGATACCCATTTTAATTTCTCCTTCAAGTTAGTACATCAAATATTCGTTTTACCCTTACATCAACCGAATGAAGAGGTGATTTTTCATATCCTTTAGCTTTAATTTTATTTCTCAAGTCATCTTTGGAAAGATAATATTCAATTTTTTTAACAAGATCTGTAGCATCCATAAAAGTTTCAATTTCTTCACCAACTTTAAATAATTCATGGATCTTTTTTCTATCGTCAACAATTTCAAAACCACTGCAGGCCAAAATCTGAAATGTTCTGTTATTAACGCTCTCAATGCATTGAAATTTATCATGCAAATTTAAATTAATCTTTGAGGCATTATAAATTTTTGCTGAAATACTACCATGCGCTTCGCCACGATAAGCTTCTTTAATTTTTGGATATTTTCCAAAAAATTCCTTCCACATAAAAAGCGGCCCCCAAACACCAAGATTAAAATTCTGAAGCTTATTAAGAAGCTCTACCCGAGTTGGATACGGAGACCCCACAAAAGATACATCTGCTCCATAAAGCTTAAGCTCATCATTATTTAAGGAAATTGGTTTATAAAGTTCAGGCTCATACCAGTCTAAAAGGTCAAATACTTCTTTTGCTCCACCTTTTTTTAATTCATCAATATATGAAGGGTCGTAAACAAAGGTGTAATCATATTCAGAAAAGTTCCTAATAACATTTCTGTATCTTATATCTTCCCCACCACCAATTGTTTTTGCATAACGCAAAAAAGGATCGTCCCAATAGTAGGCTACAAGTTTTGATTTTTTTTTAACTTCAAGTAGCGTTTCTAAAAAAAAAATTTCACCTTTTACAATAAAAACAATATCTGGCTTAAACTCTAAATATTGATTTAGAAAATTATTATTAAATTTTTTTATTGTCCTTTTTTTTATAAAATCAAATATCCCAATTTTACTTGCAGCTTTTTTTACTTTTTTAATAAGCCCGTAACCAATTAGATCAAAGACTTTGCCTTTAAATGTATTTTTTGTGTTTTCAGTTTTTCCGTAAATAATACTTTGCACACAGGCCCCAGCCCTTGTAAAAGAACGGGACATGCTTTCTTCCAAACCAAAGCAAAATGGAGCAACAAAAAATATTTTCATTAAAAATGACATCCAATTAAAAACAAAATTAACTAAATTTAATGCAAACTCACTATATATGATAGTAATTTCCAATAAAAGCAGATAAACATTGTGCAGCGCGCTACACCATGGCCCGGCTCTTATATATTAACTATATCCATTTTCGATAATAAATTTCAGACCATCTTCCAAACTAAAAGCGGGATTCCATCCCAAATTCTTGAGTTTAGAAATATCCGCAACTGAGTACATAAGCTCATCGGTCCTTAGTTCAACTTTGCCCCAATTTAGCTTAGTCTTGGTATTCTTTGTCAGATTTTTAATTAACTCAACAACTTTGCGAATTTTATAGCCACAACCAGAACCAATCTCAAACTCATTAAAATCACATCTAAAATTATCTGCATTTTTAAGAACCATAAAAAAAGCACTTACAACATCGTCAACATATATAAAATCTCTAATTTGATCACCTTTTGTTAAGTCAATTTCATCTACCCCACTTAGCATTTTTTCAATCACTATTGATATAAACTTACCATCATGTGTGCCATAAAAATGCTCCATAAGCATATTTACGGTTGTGCATCTTTTGTTTTTTTTTAGTTCATCTAGAAATTCTTTTTTAGTTTTTGAATAATTATTTGTTTCGCGATTCAATTTTGTGTCACAGTTAAAAAATATTATTTTTTTACCGTCTGGCGCCACATTGGTAATTTTATTTAAAAGTTGAGTCGGAAATTTAGAATTTGTATCATAAACTTCTTCATATGGCTCGCCACTACGTCCGTATTGTGTTGCCAGATGAATAATACAATCTATTTCTAAGCCAGTTAGCTGGTCAAGCCAACCTTCAGTATCCACATCAATAAATCTAACAATTTCTCCAAAACTACTTAGGGAATTATAATATGGATCTTTTTTCCTGGTTAAGACAATTTCATAAAAACCCACATCAATAAGTTTTTTAACCAGTCCGTTTCCAAGATATCCGGTACCACCCGTTACTAAAATACGCCTAATCACACTTTTGTCCATGGAAGGTTTTTTTCAGCTGCGTCGTTAACATATTTATCTAGATCATTTAAACTTAATATCTTGTTGCATTCATAATAATTTCTATACCAATTAATTGTAATATTAATATTTTTTTCAATATCCCAAACAGGCCCCCAATTAAGTCTTTCTTTTGCTTTTTCACAATCAAGTTTTAGTAAATTTGCCTCATGCCGATCATCTTTGTTTCCGATAACAGCATAATTGATCTTATCCCAATGTTTCTGAAACTTCTTAACAACTTCTATTACCTTATCTTCATCAATTTTTTCTGGACCAAAATTAAACGCTTCAGCAAAATCAGCTTTTCCTCTTAAAAGTTCAGACCCTAATTGTAAATATCCCGAAAGTGGCTCTAGCACATGCTGCCACGGTCTTATAGCGTTCGGATTTCTAATATTTATAGTTTGATTAGCAACTGCAGCCTTAATAATATCAGGTATCAGCCTATCATCTGCCCAATCACCACCACCCATTACATTTCCAGCTCTTGCTGTTGCAAGTAAAGTATTATGTGATTTATTAAATTTCTCTAAATTAAAAAAAGATTCTCTATATGCTCTTGTAACAATTTCAACAGCAGCTTTTGATGCACTATAAGGATCCTTGCCGCCTAATACATCATTCTCATTATATCCATAATCAACTTCTTTGTTTTCATAAACTTTATCTGTAGTAATACAAACAATTGCCCTAACACTCTCACATTTTCTACATACTTCATAAAGATTAAGAGTACCCATAATATTAGTCTCAAACGTTTGAGTGGGTTCTAGATAAGACCGTCTTACCAGGGGTTGGGCCGCCAAATGAAAAACTATTTCAGGATTAAATTCTTTTAATGAACTTTCAAGAAGTTTTTTATCTCTAATATCGCCAATAATGCTCTTAACATTTAAATCCAAACACTCGTAATGGCTTGGATTTGTTGGTGGGTTTAGCGCATAGCCCAAAACTTCTGCACCAAGTTTTGTTAACCAAAGCGCAAGCCAAGACCCCTTGAAGCCCGTGTGGCCAGTTACAAGTATACGTTTCCCTTTATAATCTCCTTTAAAAAGTTTATACATTACCAAATTTTCCATCCAGCTTCGTTTTTATACCACATATCATTTAAAATATTTTTATCCGCCAAGGTATCCATACACTTCCAAAAGCCATCGTGTTTATAACAATTAATCTGGCCATCATTGACTAGGTTTTCAAGTGGATTTTTTTCGAAAATCACATCGTAGTCATTAGCAATATAATCCAAAACCCCAGTTTCACACACAAAAAACCCACCATTAATCCAGCCAACCTCATCTTTTGGCTTTTCTTTAAAAGAAACTATTTTATTATTTTCATTAAAACTAATTGCACCAAACTTTCCTTTTGGTTGAACTGCACTTATAGTAATAAGTTTTCCACTTGTTTCATGACTCGCAACAAGCTTACTAATATTTATATCTGAAACCCCATCACCATAAGTTAGCATAAATTTTTCGTTTCCAATGTACTCCTTTGCCTGTTTTATCCTTCCACCAGTAAGAGTATCAATCCCTGTGTCAAGAAGTGTAACTTTCCATGGCTCAGCCTTTGACCCTAAAGTTTTTACCGAATTGTTTTTAAGATCCACAGTAACGTTGCTTTGATTCAAGTAATAGTTAACAAAATATTCTTTGATAATATGGCCTTTATAACCAAGTAATATTATAAACTCATTAAACCCATGAAAAGAATAACCCTTCATAATATGCCAAAGAATGGGCTTCCCACCAATCTCAACCATGGGCTTAGGTCTAATACCAGTTTCTTCACTA
>CAZQUK010000296.1:0-4493 GCA_964596435.1 uncultured Oligoflexia bacterium | reverse complement strand
CGTCGCAATTTGTGTCGCGATTATGCTTATAAATATGTTGATCTTCAAAAACATCAGTTTCAAAGACTGGAAGCTTTTGGTGATTGGGAAAATCCCTATTTAACAATGGAACCCGAATATGTTGCCTCAGTTGTTAGGGAGCTTGGGCGTTGTGCCGAAGCCGGGATGCTTTATCAAAGCAATAAACCTGTTTTGTGGTGTACTTCCTGTAAAACCGCACTTGCAGAAGCGGAAATTGAATATGCACAAAAAAAGAGCCACTCAATTTATGTTAAATTTGAATTGAAAGCAGAGGCAATAGAAGCTTTTCCTGAACTTAAAAGTGCTATGGAACAAGCTTCAGTTAATAAAGCTTATATTGTAATCTGGACCACAACACCGTGGACCCTTCCTGCGAATCTTGCTATTACTCTTCATCCGGCTTTTGAATATATTGCAATTAAAGCGCCCACGGAACATGGAAATGAGATTTGGATAATTGCAGGCGGCCTTAAAGAACAATTTGAAAAGAGTATTGGAATTGAGACGAGTCTTGAGACTTTAATAAAATTTTCATCAGAAAAAATACACCAGCAAGAAGCAAAACATCCATTTTTAGATCATACCTCTTTAATACTTCTGGGTGAGCACGTTACTTTGGAAACAGGAACAGGTGCCGTGCATACAGCCCCAGGACACGGGTCCGACGACTATGAAATTGGAGTCAAGTATGGCTTAAAGGCCTATGCGCCGGTTGATGCTGTTGGAAAGTTTACAAATGAATTTCCAGAGATGGAAGGCGTTCCTGTTTTTAAAGCAAATGATCAGATTATTGAGATACTAAAAAACAATAAAAAATTGGTTTATCAAACAGAAGTTGAGCACAGTTATCCTCATTGCTGGCGCTGTGAAAAGCCCGTAATTTTTAGAGCAACACCTCAGTGGTTTATTGCTATGGACCCAAGAGAAGGCATGGAGCGCTCTATAAGAGCTGAAGCCCTTAAGGAGATAAAAAAAGTTAAATGGGTTCCCGAGTGGGGCATTAACAGAATAAATGGAATGGTTGAATCCAGACCCGACTGGTGTATTTCCAGGCAACGTTCTTGGGGCACGCCTATTACAGTTTTTTATTGTGAAAAATGCCGCGCGCCACTTGTGAAACCTGAGGTTTTTAAAAAAATTGCATCTGTTTTTGAAAAAAAGGGCGATGAGTCCTGGTGGACTGACAATGTTAAAGAATTTCTACCCGAAGGTACGAGTTGTTCAAGGTGTGGCCATAAAGAGTTTGAAAAAGAAAAAGATATTCTTGATGTTTGGTTTGATTCCGGAAACAGTCATGCGGCAGTTTGTGAAAAAAGAAAATTGGGTTGGCCGGCTGATTTATATCTTGAAGGCAGTGATCAGCATCGCGGATGGTTTCAACTTTCACTATTACCGGCTGTTATTACGCGTAAGCGTGCCCCCTTTAAGGCGGTTCTTACACATGGATTTGTAAATGATAAATTTGGAAAGAAAATGTCTAAATCCAAGGGCAATATTACATCACCCCTTGATCTGATCGAAAAATATGGTGCCGAGATAGTAAGGCTTTGGGTTGTGCTTGAGGATTACAGAAACGATATTAATTTTTCCCAGGAAAGCATGCAGCGAGTTTCTGATAGCTACAGAAAAGTTAGAAACACCATAAAATTTTTACTGGGTAATCTTTATGACTTTAACCCAGAAGTTCATATGGTTCCGGTATCAGAAAGAGAGGAGCTTGACAGGTGGATTCTTTCTAAAAGTTATGATGTGTTAAAACTGGCATACGCAGCTTATGATGATTTTGAGTTTCATAAGGTTTACCAGGTTCTTCTTAATTACCTTGCGGGCGATCTCTCATCAATTTATTTAGATATTCTAAAAGACAGATTATATGCTGAAGCCGCTGGTTCAAAAATTAGAAGGTCAGCTCAAAGCACCCTATACGGTGTGTTTAAGCTACTTGTATCCGTTTTGGCGCCAATATTGTCATTCACATCTGAAGAGGCTTGGACCCTGAGACCTGGAAAAAAATCTGCCGGGATTGATGACTCAATATTTTTAACTGATTTGCCTTCTTTAGAGGGAATGGCTGAGTGGAAAAATGCTGCGCTTGAGGATGTTTATGCCAAAGTGTGGTTGGTGAGGGATCAGGTTCAAAAAACTATTGAAGAAGCAAGGAATGAGAAAAAAGTAGGGCATCCAAGAGAGATTTTTGTGAAGGTTAGTGTAAATAAAGATGCTAAGACGCAACTATTGTCTATTAAAGAAAACATAGCGCGATTGTTTTTGGTAAGCGAAGTCGGGCTTGAGTCTCATGATGGCGATGACATCAAGGTTCTTGAGGTTTCAAAAACACCAGCTGAAAAATGTCCAAGATGTTGGGTGCATTCTAAGGATATTGGAACATCAAGCGAACATCCGGAACTTTGTGTCCGTTGTGTTGAAGCATTGGCGCAAGAGGGTAAAAAGTGAAAAAATATATTTTATTAATTATTATTGCATCATTGGTAATTGTTTTTGATCAGTGGACCAAGGCACTGATTATTGAAAGTTTCCGTCTTGGAGAAACGCTCCCTGTCTGGCGCGGTTTTTTTAATCTGACTTATGTTCAAAATTCAGGCGCGGCTTTTGGAATTCTTGCTAATGCGCCGGCTGCCTTTAGAATTCCGTTTTTTCTGATAGTTCCAGTCATAGCTCTTGGAATAATAATATTTGTTTTTCGAAAAATATCAGATAAAAGAATCGATTTGGTTTTTGCTCTTTCTATGGTTTTAGGGGGGGCCGTTGGTAATCTGATTGATAGGGTTATGCTTGGTAAGGTTGTTGATTTTATAGATTTTCATTGGAAATACCGTTATCATTTTCCGGCATTTAATATTGCTGATGCCGCAATTTGTGTTGGGGTTGGGATCTTAATTTTGGATCTGCTTCGTAAAGAACCAGAACTTGTGGATGAAAAAAACACCGAAGTTGGTCCGGTATAAATCGTGCATCCTGTTCTTTTAAGTTTTTCTTACAGTGACGGCGTTTTTCAAATTGGTACTTACGGTTTTTTAATAGCAATTGGTTTTTTGCTTGCTGTGTTTTTAACCCATCGTCTTTCAAAACAGGTGGGGTTGAATGTTAATCATGTTCTAGATACAGCCTTTTGGATGACCCTTTCCGGTATATTTGGTGCAAGACTTTTATTTTTTATTACAACCGGTGAAAGTATTATAAATAATCCATTTGGCATATTTAAAGTATGGGAGGGCGGTTTTGTTTTTTATGGCGCTTTTATTTTTGCTGTACCAGTATTAATTTATAATTTGCGCCGAAAGGGTCTTGGGTTTTGGAAAACCATGGATATAGGTGTGATTGGAATTGCTTTGGGACATACATTTGGCCGTCTTGGGTGCTTTATGGCGGGGTGCTGCCATGGCAAAGCTACAGATAGCTTTTTGGGGGTGAAATTTTATTCCCCACTTGTTGATCCCTCACTTAGAGGGGTAAATGTGCACCCAACGCAGCTTTATGAGGCTTTTGTTTTATTGCTAATTTTTTATATTTTAGGATGGGTTTATAAAAGAAAAGCCTTTGATGGACAGGTGGCACTTTTGTATTTGATCTTATATTCTGTTTGCAGGTTCATTATTGAATATTTCAGAGGCGATAATGATAGGGGTTATGTGGTTCCTGACGTTTTATCTGTAAGCCAGTTTGTTTCAATTTTAGTTTTAGTAGCTGGGCTGTGTTTTTATTATCATCGATATAAAAAAGTTAGAGTTTTATGAAAAAATTTTGTTTGTTTTGTTTTGTTTTGTTTTGTTTAACAAGTGTGGCCGTGGCTCAAATAAAAGTTGTTGATTTTACAAATAGTGAAATCGTATTGGATAGTGCCCCCGAAAGAATAGTAACATTAATGCCCTCACTTGGTGAACTAGTAGCAGATTTTTTAGGACTTGAGCTTGAAAAAATTGTTGGAGTTTGTGAGTACACTGATTTTCCGCCTGTGCTTAAAAATAAGACGTCAATTGGACCATACATAAAATTTAATATTGAAAAGGTTTTTTCGCTTAAACCGGATTTGGTTTTGGCATCCATGGATGGTAATAATAAAGATCAAATTTACAGACTAAGAGAGCTTGGGCTTAAGGTTCTTGTTGTTTCAACCAGGTCAATGGAGGAAATATATAAATCCATTTATCTGATCGGTGCGGCTTTTGATAAACAAAGTGTTGGCTCGGATATGGTAAAACAGTTAAAAAAGGGGATTGATAAAATTAAAAGCCGCACAAAAAATACTAACCCTAAAAAAACCTTATTGCAGGTTGGCGTAAATCCAGTTGTGGTGGCGGGTGCCGGATCATTTTTGAATGAAATTATTCAAATAGTAGGCGCTAAAAATATTTATTCAGATATTAAAAGCGCATATCCCAGGCCCGCGCTTGAAGATACACTTAAAAGAAATCCTGACGTAATAATAGTTTTCACCATGGGAAATAATTTAA
>CAZQUK010000295.1:1046-4499 GCA_964596435.1 uncultured Oligoflexia bacterium | reverse complement strand
AGTTCATCTCAAATTAGATCGCTATGTAGGCTCCAGTTTGGCGCCCGCAGTACATATTCGTGACGAAGTTGCAACCATAGCCACGCAAATTAATAGTTTAAATAACAATAAAGGTGACAATCGTCCCTGTTATGACAACCCAATTAATTTACAGATAAAAGAAAACAAAAAAGCTTGTGAAAATTTCTGGAAATATGCATGTGCTAAGCAGGCAAAACGTGGGCAATCTGACAGCACTGAGGATATTGTAAATATTTATGAAGAAGAACTAAAAAAAGCTTATCAGGCAAATGGCGCATATGATCGCGTAAAAAAAGTTATTTCAAAGGCAAATGAAGCGTGGGGGGCCACGGCATTCACTGAAGACACACAAGAAACGCTTTTAAATATTACAAACACAAGTGGCGGAAAAAAAGTAATTGCACAAAAAATGATAAATTTTCTGGCTAATACTCCGTTTGTTGAATTAAATAAAGTTTGCGTGGACTCCACGTTTGAAAAATACAAATTCATAATAGCAGATAAAACTCAAAATTCAGATTTCTTGATGAAATATCCTATTATGAATCCATATAAGGATGATGAAACACGAAAAACTCTAACAGAGTTATTTAATGATTTTTCTGAATTTTTAACAGATCAAGAATATAGCGATTTTATAAAGGACGTAATCGTTGCCCAGTATAAATGTTATTGGGACCAGGAAGAGGAGCGTGTCGATATGGACGATGATTTCCAGAAAAAAGTTCACAACCGCGTTTTTCCTGAAAAACTAAAAAACAATTTACGAAGCATATATTCTCGTATGCTCAAATATTCAAATGCATCAATACTTGGTTTAGGCACACTTAATGAATCAGACCGCGCATCTTTAGCTGGTGTTAAATTTGTTTTTCCAATTGAAAACACGTGGTCAATACCGTCTTTTAGAGAGCTTGCAACGACAAGAAATGCTTCACATAAACAAACAGAAAATACAATTATGGCTTATGGCGGTTATGCTCGTGCCTCTGATCACGAAATAATTAACACTTTAGCGCATGAATACGGGCACGCCGTTTCCCACAGCATTAAAGGCGAACCACATAAATCCATGTATGATAATGTAAAAAAATGTTTAAGAACAAAATCATCAGTAAACGCTTCATCCAATGAAGAGGAAGAGGCGTTTGCCGATTGGTTTGCCACAGAAATTACGGCCTCATATATTAAGGACGCAAATCTTACTGTTGAGGAGCAAAGAAATATCGCAATCAATGCGGGTCCTATTACGTGCAGACCGCTAAGTTTGTATACAGGAAAAGGTGTGTTTGGCACTCCTGATCCTCATCCAAGATGGGACATAAGAACAAATAGGGTTTTTATGGCAAATCCGTATATAAGATCACTTTTTGGGTGCAAGCAGGCAAATGCCCCACAACATTGCTCAGCCGGTTGGAGTAGTGAATGAAAAAAATTGTATGTTTTACAGCCTTAGCTTTATTAGCATATGCCGTTGTGTTTGGTGCGGAAAGCACTGATGTTGAATCATATACCGTTCAAAGTGTTATTGAACAAAAAGAGGAAATAATTATAATTTCTAAAAAAGGCAAAGACACTACAATCCAGAAAAATGTGGATGGTAAAACAGTAAAGGAAAAACAGCTTTATGATGCAAGTTACATTAAAGCCAGGCTTTATATTGATGATTTTATAAAGTCACAAAAGTTAAAAAAATCTAAAGAGCCAAAAGCACAAAAGCCCGATACACAAAATGTTTGTGCCGGTAATTTTTATATAACCGTTACAAACCCCAAAAAAAGCGAAATTAAAGATTGTTTTGACCCAACAAACAGCAAGTTTAATAAGCTGTATTTTAATCTAAATAGAATTCTGTATGAGAAATAACAGCCAGTGTTTGGTTGGTGAATTCCATGCAAACAAATTTTAGGTACTGTAAATAAAATGCCAGCGAATTTTAAGCGAATAGTTTTTTGCTATTTTTTTACTTCTCCAGGGAAATGTTTTTTCCATACAAGCTTAAGTTTTTCTAAAAGTGTTTTTCTGTTAATAGGTTTAATAATATAACAACTGACACCCGCTCTTGCGGCCCTAACAATCTGATCAGTTTCGGTTTCTGATGTTACCATTAAAAAAGGGACATCTTTAAATTTTTCCATGGCTCTGACTTTTTTTAGAAAACCAAGTCCACTTTTTCCGGGCATGTTCCAGTCGGAAATAATTAACTGAATTGGCAGTGTTTCGTGCTGATCCCTTAAAATCTGCAAGGCATCTTCAACGCATGCGGCCTCATGAATTGTATTTTTAAATCCAAGCCCCCTAAGTTCAGCTTTAATTGAGAATCGCATGGAGGCCACATCATCAACGACTAAAATTATGGTATCAGGAGGAAACATTTATGACCTCTAAGGTTTAAAAAAATAACGACACTAAAGCTACTTCAGAAAATGCATTCCTTACTTACTCAGATTCTCTCTCTTTCTCTTTTTCCTTTTCCTTAGCCTCAAGTGCTGCGGCCTCCTCCGGAAAATGCTTTTTCCATACAAGCTTTAGTTTTTCTCCAAGTGTTTTTCTATTAAGTGGTTTCACAATATAATTACTGACCCCTGCTTTTGCCGCTTCAATAACCTGTTCGGGATCAGCTTCTGCAGTGACCATTAAGAAAGGAACATTTTTATATTTTTCCATTTGTCGTATTTGTTTTAGAAAACTTAACCCAGTCGTTTCAGGCATGTTCCAATCTGAAATAATTAACTGAATAGGAAACAAGTCATGATGGTCCCTTAGAATTTGCAGAGCATCTTTAACGCATGACGCCTCGTATAATTTATTTTTAAATCCCAAGCTTCTTAATTCCATTTTAATTGCAGATCGCATTGAGCTTATATCGTCTACTACTAAAATTCTTGTGTTCGGGTGAAACATTCAAAACCTCTTCAGTAACTATATAATAATGATAACCTAAAGATTATCTATTTTTTATCATAAATTTTGATAAACTAATAATAAGACAAATAACGTGTAGCGAAACACATTTTTTGCAGCGCGGAGGGTCAATGGACGCTTTAGAAATTAAAAAAAACGGTGGAAAGATCTTTCTTAAGGGATTTATTACAGAAAATTCGGATCTTTCTTTTCTAGAAAGTCTTTCTGGTGAAGTTATAATAAACTTCAAGGACGTAACAAGAATTAATTCCTGTGGTATCAGGGATTGGGTTGTTGGCATTTCAAAGGCAAAAATCGATAAACTGATTTTTGAGGACTGTCCTGTAATAATTATTAAACAGATTAATGCTGTTCCGGCTTTTCAGGGTGCGTGCAAGATTACAAGTTTTTATTCGCCTTTTTATTGCGATGCCTGCGATAAAGAGGAGACCGTACTGATTAAAACCGACACTTTAGGTGGGAACGTAGATATTAAACAAAAATGTCCAAGTTGTGGGGGAGAAATGC
>CAZQUK010000295.1:0-1036 GCA_964596435.1 uncultured Oligoflexia bacterium | reverse complement strand
GATGTAATTCCCAAACAATATTTCAAATTTATAAGCAGAGCTTAATGTCAAAACAAAAAACACATAACACATCTGAGATAAAAGACGTCATTGAGTATTTTGAGAAAATATTTTCATCAAGCAATGGATCGGTTTTTTTAATTTCTAGTGATAACCTGGATATTTTATTTGCCAATCCACAAGCCGAAGAAGATACAAATTATTCTGTAGAAGAGCTCAAAGCACTTGGGTTTTCTGATCTCTTTTTGGAGGATGAAAAATCTGCTATAGATACACTTCTAAAAACTACAATAGAGTGGGGCACCGGTGTTGATCCTTATCGTTTTTTAAAGAAGAAAAACGGCAAAAAAATTATTGTGGCATTAAATACCTCGGTTATTGACTTTGGAAGTAAAAAGCTGATTTGCTGCGACCTCAGGGATGTTACAGCAAAAGTAAGGGCCGAAGAAAAAATTAAAGAATATAACGAAAAACTGGAAAAGATTAATATTGAGCTCGAACAAAGGGTAAAGGAGCGTACAGCAGAACTGGCTCAGGCAAATGAGGAACTTAAAGATAAAAACACTTTGATCCTAAATCAGAAAAAAGAAATTCAGGATATTATGGATCATATTCAACAAGCGATTTTTACTGTTGCACCAAATATGACCATTAACTCAGGGTTCTCAAAATACATGCAAAATGTTTTTGGTAAGAAGGATATCGCCGGAAAAAACATTATCGAATTTTTATTTGATACCACCGAAAAAGACAAAAAAGCCAAGAATCTTAAAGACTGGCTTGAGGCACTTTTTTCTCAGCCCGATATATGGGGAATAATAAAGGAAACAGGAATCAGAGAACTAGTTTATCCTAAAATTCAAAAAGATGGCGGCACTGATTACAGGGATATTGAGGTTGAGTGGCGGCCCATAATGAATGGTGCTGAAATAATAAAAATAATGGTGATTTGCCAGGATGTTACCGAAAAGAAACGTCTTCAGGCTGAACTTGATGAAAATAGAAAAAAACACGATGCAAAACTTGAAATTATTTC
>CAZQUK010000294.1:0-4507 GCA_964596435.1 uncultured Oligoflexia bacterium | reverse complement strand
GATATAGACACAATTTTACGACGTGAAAATTGTGTAAATAAACTTATAGAGGAAGGGGCGTAAATGAGGAAGATATGTATATATGCAAGAGTCTCGACCGACGAACAAGCGGAAGTCGAAGAAGGTTCATTGAAAAACCAAGTTGCTAGTTGTAAGAGGTATGTTGATGGAGAAAACATTAAAGACCAAAATTTATGGGGAGCTGTTGTTGATACATATATTGACGATGGATATTCCGGCAAAAATTTGAATAGGCCTGAAATGAAACGCTTATTACTAGATATCTCAAAGAAAAGAATTGATACTGTTATAATAACGGAAATCGCACGATGGAGTAGAAAGGTTAGAGATTGGATAGACACAATATCCTTTTTTGATGAACATGAAGTAACATTAATTCTTTTACGACAAAAGTTTGATACATCTACTGCAATGGGGCGAGCAATGTTTAATTTAGCAATTGAATTTGCTCAACTCGAAAGAGAAATAACAGCGGAAAGAGTAAAAGCTAGCTACAACGAAAGAATAAGACGAGGTCTATGGCCTGGTTGCCCACCTCCATATGGCCTAGATATAACATATCGCCCCGGTTATTTAAAAGTGAATGTTGCAAAACAAATTATTGCAAATGAAATTCTTGAAATTTACTTAAACAAAGCAGGGTCTCTTCAGAAAACGGCTGATTTTCTCACTGAAGCAAAGTACACAAGGGCTGGGAATCTTTTATGGGATGTGTCTTCCCTTGCACGTTGGATTAAGCAAAGAGCTTTAATTGGTGAAATTGAAATTAATTATAAAAATATGGAAAAAGACCAAAGTAAATTAGCAGATATGGAAAAATATAATATTGTAAAGACTGTATGGAAGCCGGTAGTTGATAGAGAAAAATGGATGATGGCAAATGAGCTTATAAAAGAAAACTATAGAAAACGAAAAGTCTCAAACTGGAAGCATCATGAATATTTGCTTACAGGGCTAATCGAATGTCAAAATGGTAGACATTTTGTTGGAACAAGCGGTTGGGGTCGAGCAAACATAAAATATGTTTCATATAAACATGCTGAAAACATAGAGGGTAAGTGCGCTTGTGGAATTACAAATATTCCAGCGAAAGAACTTGATAACAAAATTATTGCAGAACTCAGAAAATTGATGAGCGCACCAAAACTTGTAGAAGTTCTTGTCCAAAAAGCAAATGAAAAATTTAAAGCAAAACAGCCAGATTATAAAACCGAAATAGTCTCTATCAACAGAAAACTTTCGGGAGTAATACAAAAACTTGATAAGATTACTGATGAAATTCTTGAATCTGAATCTGCAAATGAAAAAAAGCTTTGGATTGAGAAATCAAATCGCTTGCAAAAGCAAAAGGAAGATATAGAACGGGAAATAAATATCTTGAAGCAACAAAAAGACAAGCAAACTGGCAACGTTATGAATCCTCAAGCAATCTCAGATATTTTAGAAAAATTTAACAATGGTTTCGACAATTTACCTGTTGCAGCGAAACAAAGCTATATTCGTGCGGTTTTGAGCAAGGTTATCGTGGAAAAAGATAAGTTTGTTCTGCATTTAAAAAGCCCAGACCTCTTAATGGAGCGTGAATCCTTGACGTCCTGTGTGTCTGGGGACAAGAAGATAGTAGACTGTTTAAGCTGGGGTGACCGACGGGGCTTGAACCCGCGACATCCAGAGCCACAGTCTAGCGCTCTACCAACTGAGCTACGGCCACCACCGACTATATTGTTTAATTGCAAACATAATTTGCAATCAAATACACTAAAAGAAAGTTTTTATGCGCGCAACTAACTTAATAAAAAAAATAGAATTTTATTGCATTAATAACACGTGGCGCAATCAGGACATTTCTAGCCGTGGTGAAGAAAAAGAATGATATTTATCACCGCCTGGTTAGTAATTTAACCAATTTATTACATCTTGTGTGGACCATGGCCCTTTTAGATAAAAATATCACTTTGATTCTGCATGGTTATTCGTTATCCTAAACAAATAAAGGGGGCCCATAAATTAAACATATATATAGTACTTTCAAAATATGTACGCAGTTTGCTTTGTGTTTTTTGTCTGCTGTTTTGCTTTTTATGGGCGAAACCTCATGGGCCGGCGTTTTTAATACAACAAGATTTGTGAGTCCAGGAAGTTTCTCAGTAGGTATTGAAGGTGGGGTGAACTTTGCATCTGCTTCTGGAGGGCGCTCTGGACTTGAATCCAACTTAAAATATACCCACGGTCTTTCTGATGCTTTTAATGCTTCAGGCATTGTTGGTATTGGAAACGGCCCAAGACAATTTCGAGTCGGAGGTGAGTTCGTTTTTGATATGTTCCCGGATATTGAGGGCCAACCGGGAATTGGTGTTGCTGGTCGTACATTATATGTAACACTTCCGGTTGATAGTCAGCTGGAATTTTTCGCAATACCTTATATCCATAAGAGCTTTTTAACGGGTGGTGTGAATGAGGTGGACCCGTTTATTGCAATACCTATAGGTTTTGGTTTTAAATCAGAAGAATGGATTGGTCTTTTATCGTTCGTTGTTGGTTCATTATTTAAATCTTCTGAACATTTATTCTTTTCTGTTGAGCTTGGTATGGCTCTTTCAAATACAAATACGTACGTTTCTGGAGGGGTGACATATTTCTACTGATCTACAAAATGTCAGAAAAGGTGCGGTTTTACTTGCTCTTGGAACGGCAGCTTTTCTAACGGTTATTAAGCTTGGTGCCGGGATATTATCGGGTTCGGTTAGCGTTTTGTCTGAAGGGATACATTCTCTTTTGGATTTAGTGTCGGCCGTGGTTTCTTTTTTTACAGTAAGGGTTGCTGGTAAACCTGCCGATCGGGATCATCCTTTTGGTCATGGCAAAATTGAAACACTTTCAAGTTTATTTGAGGCCGTATTACTTGTGGTTGCAGCAGCATATATTGTTTACGAAGCTGTACACAATGTTAATAACCCAAAGCCCCTAGAATACCAGGGGGTTTCAATAATTATAATTTTCATATCTCTGGTTTTAAGTTTACTTGTTTTTTTTCATAATAAAAAAGCTGCAGCTAAAACAGATAGTAGTGCGATAGAAGTAAATGCATTACATTTTTTGTCTGATGTACTTTCATCTCTTGGTGTATTAATTGGTTTAGTAATTATCCATTTTACCGGGCTTATTGTTTTGGATTCTGTTATGGCAATTTTAATTGCGGCCTACGTATTTTGGATGAGTTGGAGCTCCATCTTAAGAGCTGTTTATGAACTCACAGATTTAAAACTTCCTGACGATGAAGTTTTAAATATTAAAAAAGTATTGCTTGGTTTTTGCGATAGAGTGGTGGCCTTTTATAACATCAGAACAAGAAAAAGTGGTTCTGAAAGGCACGTGGACTTCAATATGGTTGTATGTGGTCAAGAAAGTGTGAGCCGATCACATCATATTTGTGACACGGTCGAAAAGAAATTAAAGCAGGTACTGCCGAGAATAAATGTAACAATTCATGTTGAACCATGCGAAGCCGAAGAAGAAGAATGTAAAAAAATATGTAAGTTTTATAAAGATCAAATTGAAGATGAAATTTAGAAAAGAGGCAGATTGTGACACCCGATAGGTTAAAAAATATTACTTCATGGACAAATGCAGGCGATGAAGAACTAAAAAAAATAAAAGGTGTTTGCCTAGATGTTGACGATACGCTTTCTACTAACGGAAAATTAACGGCCGAAGCTTATTCGGCTCTATGGGCACTTTATAAAAGTGGAATTGCAACAGTGGTGGTTACTGGAAGATGCGCAGGGTGGTGTGATCATATTGCCAGATTCTGGCCGGTCGATGCTGTTGTCGGAGAAAATGGAGCATTTGTTTTTTTTATGAAAGATGCAAAAAGAACTAGGCTTGATTATCCTGGTTCTATTGAATCCTTAAAAAAACTCGCTCAGGTCAGAAAAAAAATGGAAAACAAATTTCCTTTTGTTAGTTGGGCGTCTGATCAGTCTTATAGAGAATACGATTTGGCGATTGATTTTTGCGAAGATGTCCCACCCTGGAGTGAGGAGAAAATTCAAAACGTTCTGGATTTTTGCAAGAAAGAAGGCGCTGTTGCAAAGTTATCCAGTATACATATTAATTTATGGTTTGGTGAACAAAGTAAGTCGGGTATGGTTTCATACTGGTTAAAGCAGGGTGCACCTGGTCTTGAAAAAAGAATGCCACCACCTTCGTGGGGGGAATGGCTATTTGTTGGTGACTCACCAAACGATGAATCATTATTTAAGGCTTTTGAATTTAGTGTTGGGGTTGCAAATCTTAGAAGGTTTATTTCAAAAATTAAGCACCCACCGCGTTGGATCACAGACAAAAATAGTGGGGAAGGCTTTTGTGAAGTTGTGGGGCGTTTACTTAAATTAAGCTAAGTATTTAGAATAAAACTACTTCAATTTTTTTGACCAAGGGCACAGGTATTGTGCGTTGAGTAATAATTTTAATCAAATTTTTTTTT
>CAZQUK010000293.1:3193-4510 GCA_964596435.1 uncultured Oligoflexia bacterium | reverse complement strand
CCGACCATACCACGGGTTTAAAAAAACGAATTTTTGTGCTTAAAACGCCATTAGAATACAAAATAAAAAAGCAATGAAGTGCGCAAACAATTTAAGTCAAAGAGCGTTTGTGAGGCCCGTGTGTGCAGAATAGGGCCTAAAATAAGGTGTTTTTTGAAAATAAATATGCAAATAAAAAAATGAACCAAAACATTGTCAACATAAAAATATATTAAACATACAAAAAAGCGATGGAAACTCGTGTCCCTTAATAATTTTCGAGTTCCGAGTGGCTTAAAATGGAGATAGAATCGCGCAGAGTATTAATGCACTAGTTTTTGGTCAATAACAGAGAAAGCAGCGCCAGACTCGAGACGGTTAAAAAGACACTAAAAGTTGAGTACCGATATGTAGCTACTTCCTCCAAGCCCTCAATTATGCTTCAAACTCTTCTAAACGAACCTGACAGCAGTGAAAAAAAAAACAATTATATTATATACGTCGTAAGTACAACACAAGTACTGATCCGTATGTTGAAATTTTATTAGTATTATCAGTGGGTTGCATTTGTGGGTTTTTTTACGGATCCACAATTATGACTAAAATTTTATTCTTACATTTTTTGCCTGTTTTTGTTAAAAATAACTGCATTATGCCAAACGACAGAGTACCAATGACAATTGCTGGAAAAAAAGCCTTAGATGAGGAACTTAAGCGCCTAGTTACAGTTGAGCGCCCCGCTGTAATTAAAGCCATTGAAATTGCGCGCGGACATGGCGACTTATCAGAAAACGCCGATTACTCTGCCGCAAAAGAACGCCAGGGTTTTATTGAGGGTCGCATTCAAGAAATAAACAGCAAAATTGCAAATGCCGAAGTTATTGATACAACAAAAATAAAATCAGATAAGGTTACTTTTGGTGCAACTGTTGTTCTAGAGGAAGGTAAAACCGGAAAAAAAATCACCTACCAGATAGTTGGAATTGATGAAGCAGATATTAAAAAAGGGAAAATTGGTATAACATCACCAGTTGCCAGGGCTCTTATTGGCAAAGTGGAAGGCGATGAGGCTATTGTAAATGCTCCAAAAGGACAAATCAGCTACGACATTCTCGAAATCAGATACCAATAAGGTTATTTCTAAAACCACAGAAGAAAGCTCACCCAGTAAGGTTATCCCGAGCTCTACAGAAGCAGCCCCACCCACTAAAGTTACATCCACTCCTAGAAAATCCGAAAAAAAAGCAGGAACCATAACACTGGACACGCCGGTACAATTTATTAAAGGCGTTGGACCAAAGTTGAGTTTTGTTTTTTCCAGAAAAGAAATTTTTACAC
>CAZQUK010000293.1:0-3183 GCA_964596435.1 uncultured Oligoflexia bacterium | reverse complement strand
AGGATCTAATACATTTTTTTCCACGCGATTACGAGGACCGCTCGCGCCCACAGCAGGTTTCAAAACTAGTACCGGATATAACCGCAAATTGTCTTGTCCGGATTATTGGCGTTAGAAAAATACCCCTAAGAAAATCTTATCAGTCACTTCTTGAAGTAAGGTGCATGGATGCAACAGGGCAAATGTCACTAAAGTGGTTCAGGCACCCTAAAGGGATGGAAAAAAGTTTTACATTAAATAAATGGATTTTTGTTTCAGGAAAAGTAAAATTCTTTATGAACAGGCCTGAAATGCTGCACCCGGAAATAATATGGAACGCAAATCCTCCTGGCTGTGAGAATAATCAAGAGGCATTACTAATACCTGAAAGTTCAACTCATAAAATTGGGAGAATTGTTCCAATCTACATAGAAGTTGATGGTGTTCCAACAACAAAGCTCAGAAAAATTTTGTGGGAGGCAATTCAATATTCAGATTGCCTGCATGAAGATCTGCCCGAACATTTAACACTCAAGCATAAACTTCCACTTCTATCTCAAGCCATAAAAGATATTCATTTTCCGCCCCCTGATGGGAATATCGAGGCCTTACATAATTTCAACACCCCGGCTCACGCACGTTTAATATATGAAGAATTTTTAAAATTTGAATACCTTGTAATTAAACAGCGTCAAAGAGCAGAAAAAGAATCTGCAAAAAGTTTTGGACCAAACGGTGGCACCACAAAACTAAATGAGCTAAAAGCACTTCTTCCATTTAGGCTTACAAACGATCAGGAATCTGCACTTAAAGACATACTCAGAGATTTTTTGGCCCCCCACCCAATGAACCGTCTTATACAGGGTGATGTTGGAAGTGGTAAAACTGCCGTGGCTTTTTTAACAGCAGGCGCGGTTATTGGCGAAGGGTACCAGGCGGCTTTAATGGCCCCTACCGAAATATTAGCAGAACAGCACTTTAACACAGCAATAAATTTATTTCATGGTGAACTGAATGTTGCGCTTTTAACGGGTAAAACCAAGGCAAAGGAGCGAAAAGAATTAATTTCAAGACTAGCTTCTGGCGAGCCGATGCTGCTAATTGGCACACACGCTTTAATTGAGGATCCTGTAAAATTTAAAAATCTTTCTTACATTTTAATTGATGAACAACACCGTTTTGGTGTGGAGCAAAGACTAAAGCTTAGAAAAAAAGGTATTCAAACTGATTCAAGGCATGGACACCAGCTGCACCCACACACGCTTGTTCTTACTGCCACACCAATACCAAGAACACTTGCTTTAACAGTTTTTGGAGATCTGTTTGTAACAACAATACGCGAAAAGCCCCCGGGAAGATCACCTGTAAAAACAAAACTTGTTAGCGAAGAAAATAAAACAGGGGCATATTCATTTATTTATAACCAGCTAAAAAAAGGGCACCAGGCCTATTTTATTTACCCACTGGTTGAAGAAAGTGAGGCCGAAGGTTTCCAAAACCTGAAAGATGCTGTTAGTGAGGCTGAAAACCTTAAAAAGTCATTTCCTGAGTTTGAAGTTGGACTCCTTCATGGGCAGCTTAAGGGTGACGAAAAAAATAAAATAATGGAAGCATTCAAAAGAAACGAAATTCAGATTTTAGTTTCAACCACTGTTGTAGAAGTCGGTGTGGACGTTCCAAATGCAACAGTGATGGCAGTTGCACACGCAGAGCGTTTTGGTTTATCACAACTACACCAGTTAAGGGGAAGGGTTGGGCGCTCACACATGCAGTCTTATTGTTATTTATTTTATCCGAAATATGCTTCCGACATTACATCAAAAAGATTAAACGTTCTTGAAACCACAGATGATGGTTTTATAATCGCACAAGCAGATCTTGAAATAAGGGGTCCAGGTGAATTTTTGGGCACAAGGCAATCTGGTTCGCTTCCATTTAAAATAGCAAATCTTATCAGAGATGAAAGCTGGCTATTTAAAGCACGCGACGATGCGCTTGATTTATTAAAAACAGATCCTGAACTTGAGGACCCAAAAAACGCCACACTTAAAGCCTATTATGTTAGGGAAGGCAATGTTCAGTTTGAATGGTTAAAAACGTCCTGAATTATATTTTATTGAAAAGGAATTTAAATTTTAAAACCTACCCCAACAAAGGGGGCAAGATACCATTCATTAGTAGATTTAAAAAACAAAATATCCGTTACCCCAAAAGAGGCTCCATCCTTATTAAATATCCAATTCACACCAAAACCACCACGCAATATTGTTTTATTTAACAAAAAGGTTTCATTTTTTGTAACCTGCGGCTCATTTTTATAGTACACATATTCCAAAAACACATACATCCTGCCATTAAAAACAAACGAGCCTGACCAGTTAAAGTTTTTAACAGGATCAAAAAAACCAATTTTAACCCCGGCACCAAATAATAAACTTTTTGAATATGGAAACCCAATGCCAATAAGCCCGTAGGGGATAATAACATCTTTAAAACTAAGCATTATTTGTGAATCAAGGGACGCCATTTTTGGCGTATCAATTGTTTTTTTTGTCCAAAACCGCCAGAAAGTTGAAAACCTTATTCCCGTTTGTACATACAAGGACCAATTATTTTGATTTTCATTACTTTCATCCATAAAGCTAATTTGAATAATTTGTTTTTCGGACTTTTCACCCTGGAAAACAGCGCCAAAATACAAATAAATGATTTTACCGGTAAGTGGAACAAATATTTCGAAATCTTTTTTTTCGTTGTCTACGACCTTTGAGTATTTTCCACGACTTCCTTTTTTCACAAGAAGGCGTTTGCCTTGTCCATCAAACTCACCTTTTACAATTACACCGGCCACCTTCTTGCCATTTATGTTTTTTTCAACCAAAAAAAGGGGGGTGGTATCAATTTCCAGTCCATTAATGCTTTCATAATGAGGGAAGCTTATTTCAGCATAATAATCTTCACTTTTTGCAGCATCAATCACTTCGGTTGTAAGAACCCCTTCTATTTGTATTTTTACTGTTTGATAGTGTTTTTTACCATCATCTTTTATTTGTATAAAAAGTAATTCAGAGTTTTCAGAATAAACTGGAAAGTTTATATTAAACATAAAAACTCCAGGCTTTATATCAACCTCCCTAAAATTTGTTTTACCAGAAACCTTCCAGTAAAGCCTGGATGTGGCACCATTAAAAGAGCCATAGATTT
>CAZQUK010000292.1:0-4517 GCA_964596435.1 uncultured Oligoflexia bacterium | reverse complement strand
CGCGGCGGGTGGCGAGAGGGAGAATGACATGGTTATAAGCCTGCGCTAAAGCTGAACCGTGACCGCCATAATTTTCAATGCTTTTTTTGTCGCCAAGTAAAATTGCCTCATAAGTAGACTTGTCATATTTTTCGAGCCAGCTAAGAAGGGTAGGGCCAAAATTGAAGCTGATCTTTGAGTAGTTATTTACAAGTTGTGTGATCCAGCCCTTTTCGTCCATTATTCTTGAAAACGCATTTGCCCAGTAGCTTTCGATGGTAATTTTTTCATTCCAATCATGGTACGGGTATGCTGATTCTTGATATTCAATTTCCTCAAGCCAAGGGTTTTCTCTTGGGGGCTGATAAAAATGGCAATGAATACAAAGGTACTTATTCATATAAAATTAACCTCTTAGTGCTATAACTGAAAATGGCTGGAGTGTGATCTTTCTAGATTGGAATTCAAAAGAATTTTTGACGTCAGCGTTTTTATTAATTTCAAACATTGTTGAATCAATAAGAACTGAAATATCCTTTTTAACTGTCTTGACTTCAACTGTCTGAGTGCTTTCATTAAAAGAAAAAAAACAATTAAAAAACACATCGTTTTTGTTTGAACTAACCGAAATAATCTGTCTGCTTTTACTGAGATGAACATTTATGTGGTTTTTATCAAGTATGTTTTCCTTTCTTATCCATTTTGAAATTTCAATTAACCTCTTATAATATTCAAAAATAACTTTGCATCTATTTTCAGAGTTTATCTGATCGGGGTTAATAATACATTGCTCAAATGTGGTACGACTTAATGGATCAGGTGGAGTTTTAATCCAGTTAAAACGCTTAAACTCTTCTGAGCGGCCCTTTGTAACATTTTCGATAATAGTTTTATCCGAGTGGTCAATAAAATATAAAAAAGGTGCCGTTTCACCGTATTCTTCGCCCATAAAAAGCAGTGGCATGAAGGGAGACAAAAACATACATGCGGCTGCAAATTTTTGTTTTTCAAAATCCACAAGTAATGATAAGCGATCGCCGTTAGCTCTGTTGCCAACCTGGTCGTGGTTTTGTATAAACACTGCAAGACGATTTAAATCAATATTGTTGTAACTTCTGCCATGTTTTCTGCCCTTAAAAGAGGAATACTGACCCTGAAAATAAACGCCGTTTTTGTAGGATTCAAAAAATTTTTCAAGCGTTCCAAAATCCTGATAATAGCCGTGTTTTTCTTGTGTTATCAAGGCATGGAGAGATCGGTGAAAATCATCGCTCCATTGTCCATCAAGTCCAAGGCCGCCTTCGGTGGATGAAATAAGCATTCTAGAATCGTTGGAGTCTGTTTCTGCAATAAGGTGTAATTTTCTTCCTGTTTTTATTTCAATATTTTTTTTAATATCGGCAAGTTCTTCTAAAAAAGGTTTTGGTGATAAATCACAAATAGCGTGGGTTGCATCTAATCTTAAACCATCAATATGAAATTCATCGAGCCACTGTGTTGCATTCTGAAAAAAGAAGGATCGCACATCATCACTACCTGGGCCATCAAAATTAAACGCTTCTCCCCAAGGGGTGTGATAATGATATTGAAAGTATTTCCCGAAGTTTGAAAAATAATTTCCCTCTGGTCCCACATGGTTATAAACAACATCTAAGAATACGGCCAAACCAATTTTATGACACTCATTAATAAAGCGTTTTAAAGCCAGCGGGCCGCCGTAAGTATTTTGAACCGCATGTGGAAAAACGCCGTCATAACCCCAGTTGCGTTTTCCTGGAAACTGGGCAACTGGCATAATTTCAATTGTTGAAATTCCAAGTTCTTTTAAATAGCCCAATTTTGGAACAATTGAATCAAAGGTGCCTTCTTTTGTGAAGGTACCAACGTGTAATTCATAAATTACACATTCTTTAAGAGAAACACCCGTCCAATCTTTATCTTCCCATTCAAAATTTTCAGCTACAACTTCAGAAGGGCCATCAATTCCTTCGGGCTGGTATCTGGAAACAGGGTCGGCTCTTAAAGATCTTCCATTTATCAGATATTGGTATTTTGTTCCGGGACCGGCCTCCGGTATCCAAATCTGAAAGTAGCCATCCTGATCTTTTTGTAGTGGTAAATCAAGTGTTGGGTTTTCAATTAATTGAAGGATGACTGTTTTGAGCTTGGGGGCCCAGACACGGAAAAAAACACCACGTCCTTCAATATAACGTGCGCCAACGAAACTACTTTGCCAGGTATCTTTATTAGGCATTATTGTCTTTTATACCTTCCCATTTTAAGAACACGGCAGATAGTGGAGGTAAGGTTAAGTTAAGCGAGTGCAGCCTTCCATGACTTTTAACTGGTACGGTTTCTACACCACCCAGATTACCTTGTCCACTTCCTCCGTATATTGTTGAATCACTGTTGAAGATTTCCCTCCATGTTCCAGCAAAATTCACACCTACACGATAGTTGTGACGCGGCACGGGTGTAAAGTTAAAAATTGCAAGAATAGTATCTTTTTCTTGCCTGCCTTTACGCAAATAGCTAATAACGCAGTTCGCACTATCGCTGCCATCTATCCATTCAAAACCGTTGTATTCAAAATCTATCTCGTGAAGGGCCTTTTCGCGTGAATATATGAAATTTAAGTCACGGACCGTTTTTTGTATCTCACGGTGACGTTCAAACTCAAGTAGGTGCCAGTCCAAAGAAGATTCGTGGTTCCATTCGCTCCATTGCGCAAATTCTGAACCCATAAAAATTAATTTTTTTCCAGGTTGAGAATACATATAAGAATACAGTAACCTTAAGTTGGCAAATTTCTGCCATTCGTCGCCCGGCATTTTACCGATCATTGATCCTTTACCGTGAACAACTTCGTCATGAGAAATTGATAAAATAAAGTTTTCGTTAAAAACATATAACATGTGAAATGTTAAATCGTTTTGATGATAGCTTCTATGTATGGGGTCTTTTTGAAAATACTTTAAGGTGTCATGCATCCAGCCCATGTCCCATTTCATGCCAAAGCCCAAGCCGCCCATACTTGTTGGACGCGATACCATGGCCCAGTCGGTTGATTCTTCGGCTATGGTGTGTACATCGGGGTAGTTTAGATAAATTATTTCATTAAATTGTTTTAAGAAGCTAATAGCTTCAAGATTTTCACGACTGCCAAAAACATTTGGGATCCATTCACCTTCTTTTCTGGAATAATCAAGGTATAACATTGATGCAACGCCATCAACTCTAAGGCCATCAATATGAAATTTATCAAGCCAGAAAAGAGCGCTGCTGTAAAGAAAGCTTCTAACTTCGTTTCTTCCATAATTAAAAATTAAACTGTTCCAGTCAGGGTGAAAGCCCTGGCGCCAGTCAGAATGTTCATAAAGGTGTGTGCCATCAAAATAGCCAAGACCGTGCTGGTCAGAGGGAAAATGCGACGGTACCCAATCCATAATTACACCAATATCCTGCTCGTGTAGTTTGTCGATTAAAAACATAAGATCCTCAGGGGTTCCAAATCTTGAGGTTGGTGCAAAGTAACCTGTTACCTGATAACCCCAGGAACCACCAAAAGGATGTTCCATAAGCGGCATTAACTCAACATGAGTGAAGCCATTTTCCTTAATATATTTTGGGAGCTTTTCCGCAAGTTCAAGATACGTAAGCGGACGATTATTATCCTCAATTTTTTGAGCCCACGAACCAACATGAAGTTCATAAGTGCTCATGGCCCTGCTTCTTGATTGAACGTCTTTTCTTTTTGCCATCCATTTTGAATCTTTCCATTTGTACTCATAGTTCCAGACAACTGATGCTGTACGTGGAGGAACTTCGTGATAAAAGCCCACTGGATCTGCCTTTTGTACCTCATAGACATTATTGTTTGAACAGATGTGATATTTATAAACCATGCCTTTTTTTGCCCAAGGTAAAAAAATTGACCAGATACCTGAATTTCCAACGGGTGAAAGGTAATGTTCATAAGGGGCCCAATAATTAAAATCACCAATTAATGAAACATTGTTAGCATTAGGTGCCCACACGGAGAACCTGTAACCGTCCTCACCATTTTCATGAGAAGCTTGAGCGCCAAGTTTTTCATATATGCGGTAGTGCCTGCCTTCATTAAATAAATAAATGTCCTCTTTACTGAAGAATTCATTATTGTTGCTCATTGTACTGACTCCTGACTTGTGGGGTTTGATTGTGAAGGCCTACTTAAAGACTTTAGTGTTTTATTGATATTTATTTTATTAGTAAATTCTTCAATTCTATAGCGGCACTTGCGTTTCCAGTTTGGGACTTCCTTATATGTGCCGGGCATGTTTTGTGGAACAGTTTCTCCCCAAAGATCTTCAAGGGTTAGCATTAAAAAATCTGTTTTTGTTTTTGAAAGGTTTTTTATTAGTTTTATGAACATACTGTGTCGAGAGGGTGTGAAAATTGTTTTAAGTGGTCTGTATTTAAAAAGGTGTTTTATCCATATGCTTTTGTTTTTTGCCCTGTCTCTTTTTAGTTCTAAAAACCTACTTTCATCCATTAAG
>CAZQUK010000291.1:0-4523 GCA_964596435.1 uncultured Oligoflexia bacterium | reverse complement strand
CCAATTAAAATATCATCTGCATTTATATTGTTCATTTTAAGAATGTTTTTTGCATTAGTTTCTGTTTTCGTGTCTGAGTATAGTTTTATTTTATTATCAAATTCTTTTGGATTTAATTCTAGAGCGCAAAGAAGCGACATGCATCTTTCAACCTCGTGTAGGTTAAGATTGCGTTTTACTTTATGTTTATAAAGCACACCAAGCGTTGCATCATCAAACCCAATTGTAACTTGGCAACGTAAACTGTTTGCAAGCAGTGTGGTCCTTAAGGATCTGTGTGGTGTTATTACAATGTCATATTTTTCATAAAAAAGTATTTTTCTAAGCTTAAAAAAAGCACGAAGCCCCCTGTCTTTGCCTTTTTTGTCATAGATAAAAGTATTATTAATAAATGGCATTAGCGTATAAATGTCTGAGGCGCCAGGGATTGCAAGTGTGTCTATTTTTGCTGTTGGAAACTTTAAGTGAAGTGCATGCAAAGTTGGGGAAGTGAGCACCACATCCCCAAGAAAGGCTGTCTGGATAAAAAGAATTTTTTTAATGGTGTTTGTTGCAATGCCAGGGGTATTTATTTTTTTTGTCATGCTTCCTGGGTTTGATATTATAACGTCTTTTTATGAAAAGCACCTTTTTAAGAGGTGGCGTTAATTGCAGGAAACGATAGTCTGCCGTATCCTGTTATTTCACCAGATTCAATACCAACTAAAATAAATGCCGTATTGTGGTTAAAAAGGCCGCCGGGTATGTAATCGGCATAAAAAAACCAGGAATCCTCATCTACTTTAATTTCGTTGCCTGAGGGAAAAACACCATCATCAATTATGTCGCCTGCGTTTAATTTATCGTTAAGTTTGTAAAGGTTGAATCCGTCGGCTTTTGCAAGTTCTAAAAATCCATCATCTTTTAAGAGTGCTGTTGCACATTCTTATGTAAAAGGTGGTTCGCAAATGGTGCCGTCGTCAGTTTCAATAGGGCGGCACGATAGTGGTGCCAGTGTTAAGGTTAAAAGAATGGTGAGTGTGGAAAATATTGTTCTAGGTTTTTTCATGTATCTTGCTATAACAAACGTGACCCAGTGGGTCAATGTTTTTGGCGGATCCGGGTTTTGCTGTAACGGCACGATATTATAGGTAAAAATTTGTTATGCGTACATTTTTATAAAGAAAAAATTTGGGGCAAACCCTCTTGTGTTTGGTGGTGAAGTTGTACTAGTATGCCCCACTGTTTATAAAAAGCAGGAGGAGGCGTTAAAAATGAAATCATTTAAAATTATTTTACTGGCCATAGCAGCATTAAGTTTTAGTGCTTGTGATTTGCATGTTTATACGGATCGTATTTGTACACCAGATACGCTAGTGGATATTCCAAATCTTGCACAAACGTATGTACAAAAGGGTCAAAATGGCGATTTGTACAAGTTTAAAAACATAGAAAAGGGCCAGTATTTAATTACAAAAATTGAAAAAGATTTAAGTATGAAGGGCGAAGAATCAGTTACTTTTGCATGTTCTTATGACGGCAAATATTATTTTGAAGATGTTGCAGGAACTGGCGTTTTTTATTTAACGAAAGCAACAGTTACAGACACAGAGCTTACAATTAAATTAATGAAATTTAACAAAGAAAAACTTGATGCTGACCATGTTCCATATAAGTTAATTGAACAGGAAGTTTCACAGGTTTTAATTGTTGAAAATGGGAATCTTGATGTCGGCAAAGTATTCAATTATCTTGAACCCACAACAACTGAATCAGGGACAATGGTTTTAGAGCCAGCCGCAGTTATTGAATAATATTACTTCTTTTTAGTTGCTTATCGAAGCTGCTCTGAAAAAAACAGATATTTGCTCTTGGGGCAGTTCAAAAAGACATTAAGAGTTAAGCTTTAGCTCAGGTTTTTTATACCAATGAGTTCTGGAAGCTTTTTCAAACCTTCTTCAAAACCCATGCACTCAATCTTGTCCTCATAAAAACGCTCGGTTCCGCCGTATAGCATAAAAGCTTTAGCAACGGGGTAGTCCTTTAAAAAAAGCCTTAATGAATCCAGACTCGAATTACTTACAACCGAAGAACGCTGAATTTCAAATGCAAAAAGTCCGTGGCTGCCGTAACTTACAAAATCAACTTCCGCTTGATTTGCTGTACGCCAGTAATAAAGCTCCTGATCCCATCTTTTGTGCTCAATCAGTGCACGGTAGTGTTGAAAAAAAAGAGTCTCAAGACTGGGCCCGTCAATTTCTTCGGGAGTGTCGAGCGGACCTTTTGGTCTAATGGATCTGAAAACACCGGTGTCAAATAGGAAAAATTTTGGGTGCAAAGTCATTCTTCTTTTTGCCTTGCGGGAAAAAACAGGCAATCTGACTGCAAGAAGCATGTCTTCAAGAATTTGAAAATATCCGGCATTAACCTTGGGGTCGACACTTACGTCGCGAGCAACGTTGGCCATTGTTACCGGTTGAGCCTGTGAAAAGCTGCAGATTTCAAGGAATTTTGAAAACACCTGAAGATTTCTTGTTATCCCCTCTGCAAAGACTTCTTCTTTTAAGAACGTATGAACATATGTTGCAAGAAACTCGGATGGATTGTCGTGGGTCCAAACCCGCGGTAGCATGCCCCACTGCAATGCGTGATTCAGGCGGAATTCCGAACCAAGCTCCCAGCATGTTAGGGGGTGAAATGTCCTTTTTATGGCTCGTCCGGCAAGAAGATTGGCGTCGCCACGTTTGAGTTTTCGCGCACTTGATCCGGTAAGGACAAAGTCCATTTTTTCGTTTTCTATGAGACGATGAACTTCATCAAGGAGTTCAGGAATTTTCTGAACCTCATCAATTACAATTTGTTTATGCCCCTGGGGTATCATTCCCATCAAGCGTGATGGTGAAGCAAGAAGCCTTCTTGCCATATCAGAATGAAGCAGGTCTATTACAAAAGCATCAGGAAGTGTGGCCTTTAACCATGTTGATTTACCGGTGGAGCGAGGCCCAAACAGAAAAAAACTCCCTTTATTCAATGGCTTATAAAAACGTGGATACATAATTCTATTTTACACGTAAAAACGAATTATGCAACCATGAATATATGTAATTGATTTTATGCGGATAGAACTGCCCGTTACAAAATACAGATACAAAAGCGTTTAGGTGGCGGCGCCCATCAAGCTCTAACTGTGGGGTGGTTAGTATGTTCTTCTTAATGCTTTTGCAAAAGCGCCGTTAATGGGAAGCATTAGGTTTGCATATCTGTCTGAATAGGTTTCGTGGTGGTGTGTGTTGCTTTTAGGCTTGATAGCCGAGTTGATTCCAAGCAAAAAATAATCATTTCCCTCTTTGAAAAAAACAGGACCGCCAGAAGCACCTGGAATAAAATCACAATCAACATTGTATAGGCCATTATAGTTAATAAGGGGTTTGTAATCAGAAGAGATGTAATAAATCTTTCTTGTGCTTTTTTCTTTAAATTTTATTTTACAATTTTTATGTACAGAGGGGTGTCCGGTTTTATTGAAAATGTCGCGCGAATATCCCATGCTTGAAACATCTATAGCGGTTTTTTTTGCCACCTTAAAGTATCCAAAATATTTACCAAGTGGTTTATCTAAACGGGCTATTGCCCAGTCGTTAATCCGGTCTGATCTTTTATTAAAATCAAATTCATAAGAAAAGGCTTCTGAAATTGCGGGCAGCCCCCAGCCGCTTCCTGAAATAATTTTAGTGAGTTTTGCTTTTCCTAAAAAATATCCATCCTGATAGTTTAAATAAAAATATTGATCAGGATACCCGGCGCCTGTATCAGAATCAAAAATACAATGAGCCGATGTTACAATTATGTCTTCGCTAACAAGAGTGCCAGTGCAATGCCCATCGGATTCATCTTTAATAAGCCCAATAAAATTATATGGAGCTGTAAAGGTATCAATAACCTTCCTGTTGTCTTCGCCAAAAATGTTTGCAAACGCGTTTGAAGAAATAATAATTACAAAGATTAAGATTATGTGTCGCAAGATTGATCCCATTTTGCCCAGCCTAGGTGAGTGCTTATCACTTACTGCGCGGTGCGTCAAGCAGGGGGCGGGGGAATATACGCCGGTATTTTTTTGCACATTTACCTGACTTAAGTACAGGCTGCCTGAAAGAACAGGGTCTTTGTTGTCCGTAAACTCATTGCGTGAAGATGTGGGTAAAGCTTATGCAACTGTTCGTGATTGGTTGTATATTCTGGATTTGTTATATTTTTGTTTTCTAATTCGTCCATACTCAAAAAAAATATCACGAAGTTTAAAGGCTGAGCCCAAGCTTTATCTTTACGACATTCTTAGGATCCCTGAGGTTATGCATGCTAAAAGGCTTGAAAATTTAACGGCCCTGCATCTTTTAAAAGCTTGTCATTTTTGGACAGATACAGCGCAAGGAGAATTTAATTTGCATTATGTCCGTAACAAAGACCGCAGAGAGGTGGATTTCTTAATTGTTCGAGATAAAAAGCTCTGGATGCTTATTGAGTGTAAATCCAACAATAAACATCCC
>CAZQUK010000290.1:0-4529 GCA_964596435.1 uncultured Oligoflexia bacterium | reverse complement strand
TAGATGCACAAAAAAGAGGCTTAAAAAAACATATGATATAAGACTTCTTAAAAAAGGAGCAAAAAAACATGCATAATAATTATGTAAAAAATAAAGCCGTTATAGTTCAAAAAACACATAATCTTGCAATTGAAGCTGCTAAAAAGTTTAAGACTGCCGAGGCTGAATTATTAAATATTATAATAAAAATTGATGAGCACCGTGTTTTTGTAGCCATGGGGTATTCAAGTTTATTTACTTATTGTGTTAGTGCACTTGGATTATCGGAAAGTGTTGCGTACAATTTTGTAAACGTTGCACGCAAATCAAGGGAAGTGCCTGAGCTTAAAAACTCAATCGTAAAAGTTATGCTTAGCGTGCCAAAAGAGCAGTTGCAAAAAAGGGACTTGTAAAACCCATATTATCCCAAAGTGGACGGGATTTAATCGTGGTAATTGGAGTTATAGCATGCTTTGTTGAGGTGTTTGATGGCCGAATAAATGCATAATCAAAAACATAAAAATCAAAATCAATTTTTTCAAAAATACACGTCAACATAAAAATATTTTATTCAAATAAAAAATCTGTATAAAATTCGGGCGCAGTGTCTTAGTCCCGCGCATCAAGAGTCTAGCGCCGCAGAGGGCGCAGTGTCTTAGCTTGGGTAATATACTTATTTAAAAATTCCACCCATATTTGCGTACGCATCAAAAATAATCGCTGTAAAAGAATGAATTAGCCACGCAGGCCAAAAAGCTCGACATCTAATTGCAGCATAACCAAGTACTGTGCCGCTAATAATGGTACCCAGTGTTTCAATTTCGGGTTTTCCTGTATGAAGTAAAACAAAGGGCATTAGTTGTATAAAAATAGCAATGTTGCCAAATTTCTTATAAAGCCCAAAAAGCAAAAAGCCTCTGAATATGTATTCCCATCCAAAAAGAGCGATGCCATCTTTTACCCAGTGCACACTCAAATATGACAAAGAATAGCCCTTCCCATAAAAACCTGTCATTGATGGGAAAAATAAAAAAACCACATTCAAAACTAGCATGATACTAGAAAATCCTGCCACATATTTCAAACCAAGGCGCCAATTACCAAGGCACAGCCCGTAATTTTTCGGATTTTCTTTGAAAATAAATAGTATAACCAGAATTGGGAGAATAAAATTGAAAACCATATTATCAACATAATAAAGGCCAAATGAATGATATTTATCGAGTACCAAAAATAGTGTTGCAAAAACTATTACAGCAATTGATTTTAAGTCCCAATTTGTGCGAATGTTATCTGCAAACTTCCGGTAAGTGCTTGTGTTGTTGCTGACGTTCACTCTCGTACCTGCGCCCGCGCTCATTCTATTGCTGGCGCTCATACTCTCGCCCGTGCCTTTGCCGGCATTCGTGCCCGCGCCCGCGCTCATTCTATTGCTGGCGCTCATACTTTTGCCTGTACTCATTCTTGCTCGCACCCATATCCATGCACATGCTTATGCTAATGCTAATGCTAATGCTCATGCGCACAATAATAAATATTATCATCAATTTTTGCTAAAACTAGTTATTAAATCATTTTTTAAACAATTGAATTAATTAAGGAGACTCGCTATTCTAACCAATATATATAAAGGATAAAACTTATGATTCCATATTTTACTCTATCAAAGCTTGATGTTTGGGGTCCATTTGCAATTCAACCATTCGGATCTTTGGTTGTCATTGGTGTTATTGTTGGTGCAATTTTTGCGCGTAGTCTTTTTCTTGGTGCCGGAATTTCAAAAGATGAATTTGCCGGCTTTATTCGCTGGGCTGTTGCTTCAAGTTTCATTGGTGCACATTTGTTTGCGGTTGTTTGGTTCAATCCAGAAAGACTCACATCTGAAGGGTGGTGGGTAATATTTAAATTTTGGGACGGGTTAAGTTCATTTGGCGGTTTCATTGGTGGCACAATCGGAACCCTGTGCTACATTCGTAAAATAAAAAACAAGTCATATTTGTTGTACGCAGATGCAAGTATGCAAGGACTTGTTGTCGGTTGGATTTTTGGTCGTCTTGCTTGCACTATTACGCATGATCACCTTGGCATTTTGTCTGATAGTTTTATAGCGTTTAGGTACCAGGCTGGCGCAAGACTGAATATGGGGTTTATGGAACTTCTTGCGATTGTTTTCATTATTTTTCCATTAATGCAATATACGAGACATAAAAAGCCGGTTGGAACAGGTTTTAGTACTGTTGTGGTTTTAATTTCATATAATTTTATAAGATTTATTCTCGATTTTTTCAGGGCCTGGGATCTGCCTCGTACCGACTTACGCTACATGGGGCTTACTGTTGCACAGCTTGGTTGCCTTATTGGCTTTGGATTTGGCTTATATTTGTGGTGGCATGTTTCCAAAAAGAATAAGGGCCTAAAAATACCCACGCAAGATGCATAAAAAATAACTTTCGGCCTTCAGATATGTAGGAACTCAAGCATACAAGCACGTGGGGTGTCCCCCTTTAGGGCGCAAAGACTTCACATTTGTTACTGACTTTTGAGCTTAAAAATACCTTTTCTTCTTCTATTTCAAAAAGAGAAAGTTTTGTGAATTTGTCCTTAAGCTCAAGGCAGCACTTATCGTAGCAGCCATCATCAATTGAAAGGGCCGCGCAATCAATATATTCCCTGAGTGGGAATTCCCTGTGGACCATTTGCTTACAAATGTTTTCGTTAAGCTCGGTTCTATATAAAATTTCTTCTTTAACTTTTGCATGCAAATCAAATCCGTCAGTGTTGTTTAGTCTGTAGCAGCAAACAGCATAATTTTCAGGTTGAGAGCAAAAATCAACACATTGGTTAAGTAGCTGGTTAACATGACGGTCATAAAGGCTAGGATCTTTTTCAAGCAGGCTTGGAAAAATATGGCAGCAACTTTTAAAGCTTACAGCGCTGTGTGGGCCGGTGCTGCTACAATATTTTAGAAGTTTTTGGAAATAGATATTCTTTTTGATGTTGGTGTCAATATCTGCCATGTATTTATAAAGCTTTTCTTCGGTCATTTTGTCGCCTTCCATCCTTGGTCCACTAATATCCACATCGGAGTAATCTTCACAACCAAGGTTAATTGCGGCAATCAAAGAAAAAGAAAAAATAAATTTAATTAAAATGTTTTTCTTTGTCATATTACGTTCCCCCCCTATTACTCGGCACCCTTGGTGCCGTTTTCAGTGTCAGAACCATTTGTACCATCCGTGGTTCCCGTATCCGTGGTTCCTGTGCCACTTTGTGAGCCAGCGTTACCTTCAATGTTTTCCTGATTTGTTTTTTTGCTTTTTATGCAGGCTCTGTAAACATGCAGGGCCCAAAAAGCAAGCGAGCTTTTTGAATATGATGGACCATCATGTGCGCATTCATTTGCGTAACCCTCGTCCTCACCATACGTGATGTTCAAGCGTTTGCAACAATGATATCCAAATATATAGAATTCACATTCGGTTTGTTCAAGTACTGGAGGTTCAGGAAAATTTTTGCAATGGCAAATGCCGTTTCTGTTTTCAAGTTCACAGTTCATGAGTTTTTTACTGTAAACCCCGCCAAAATCAATGGCCAGATTTTTGCGCCTATCAATTTCATTTTGAACGGCGGCCTCGCAAACATCCTGAAGCTTATATGCGTCTTTTATAATTTTTTGAGCGTTAATTTTTTTTTGTTGCAGTTTTTTTACCTGTCCCTCAATATCATCAAGCTCATCAATAATTTTTTTGGCTGTTAGATACTCAATTGAGAGCTGTTTGGTTGATGCGGCAATTTGTTGAAGCGGGCCGTGAGCATCTCTTAACGCCTTGTTTTGAGAAAATTGTGGCTCGCAGTTAACTGTCCAAGTAAGTAATATTCCTTTTTTCTTGCATTTATTTCTGTATTTATCCATTTCCTTGTCGTAGTAGCTATATAGTCTTTTGTGTTCACTTAATTCATTATCAAATTTGGCCTTTGTGGCCCTTGCTGCGGCAAGCTGTTCCTTCATTTGAAGATAGTCAGGGCTCTTATTAATTTCCTCGAGTGCCTCGGTTGTTATTTGTTCATCCATTACGGCTGTTGCAATTTCGTCAGTAATTTGACACTCAGGCAGTTCTTCAATAATTTGTGAAATTTGATCGTTAATATTTTCACTAAAATCAAAAGGCTCTGTGAACGATTCTGAAATTTCATCAATCAGCTCTTTTTCTGTTTTTCCAACTCTTTCAAGTGCAATTTTTTTGACATTTGAAAATTCCATCTGCTTTATGACTTCGGCTTTTTTAGCCTGCATTTCTTTTTGCTGCCTTGCTGCAGCTCCAGCAAAAGAGTTTTTGCTTGTAATTAAAATAGAAAACACTAAAAGCGTGAACAACGAAAATATTATTTGTTTCCTCATACGCTCCCCCTTAAAGTTGCGGACATATACGTCCTAATTACGCGTACAGATAAAATAGTAAATTACTTGACCAACAAAGTCAAGTAATGAAGTAACTGCTGGAGATACCCCATTTTAAGTAACTGACAATATTGGTTATTTTGTATTAACG
>CAZQUK010000289.1:0-4533 GCA_964596435.1 uncultured Oligoflexia bacterium | reverse complement strand
CAATGAAGCGCGCAAACAATTTAAGTCAAAGAGCGTTTGTGAGGCCCGTGTGTGCGAAATAGGGCCTAAAACAAGGTGTTTTTTGAAAATAAATATGCAAATAAAAAAATAAACCAAAACATTGTCAACATAAAAATATTTTGCTCAAATAAAAAGTTACGAAAAAATGACCTGGAAATTTACAAATATAGTTTTGCCCCCTTTGTGTTTTGTAGGTTTCAGCTTAACAGTTGTGGTGTGGGTTTACGCATAATCACTAAAAATAAAAAGAAAACCTAAAACTTGTAGTATCAGGGCTTGGTAAAACATTAATAGAGTAGTTTTTATTTAACGTGGTTCCATTATAAGCTTCACGCATATTTTTACCAACCGTATAGCCAATTGCATAAGCCATGAATGTTGCAGCCACCGCATCCGAAAACCAGTGCATTCGTCCACCACCTACGGCCGAAACCCCAACGGCTGTATAAACCGTAAAAGCAATACTTGAAACTCTGAGCCTGTAATTGCAACTGGGTAAAATAGGTTTCCCAGTGACCTGTTTTTTTCAAAATATGTTTTAACTCTATAATCCACACCATTATTTACAAGCAGATAAGTGGATGCGGCCCCCGTTATATGGTAAAGCGAGTTCCAACCAATAAAACTTTCCTGAATGTTGGTTCCAAGATTTGTAAATGCTTGCACTTTGGCTTTTACACTAGAGCTTAAAATTAATATTAAAAGAGCGCACAAAATTAGATTCCGAAATATCATAAGTTGAAAAATTATGGTCTTTCACAATCAAAAAATCAAGAACATGCCTGCGCGTTATGAAATTTGCAAAATTCCAAAATGACGCTTATCGTAAACAAATGAAAACAATTTTTTTAAGTATTTTAGGCATACTGCTCTCAATAAATACATTAGCTGGGAGCATATACATGCCTCATATAAAAACATTAATAAATACAGTTAAGCTTAATTTTGAGTTGGCAAGATAGCCATTTTTTGCCGAATTATGTTACGTTTTCTTTTAATAGCCATGTTTTAATATCACTAAAAACTTTTGATTTTTCGGGTTCATTTAATATTTCATGAAAAAATCCGGGGTAGGTTATTAGTTGCTTTTTCTGAGATCCAATAAGCGAGAAAAAGTTTTTGCTTGCAATTTGATCCACAAGTTTATCACTTTCGCCATGAAGCATAAGGGCTGGCATATTAATAGAGCCAGCTTTTTGATGAGCGGTACTCTGTGCGCCGGTAATTTCAGTGAACCATCTTATTGTAACCTTATTGTGTACAAGTGGATCGTTAATATAGGCATCAACAATTTTTTTGTCTGTGCTAACCATGTTTGGATCAACGCCGTTTAGCATAGAAAGTGTGGGTGTTATACCACTTAAAATTTTACCTGGAATTGCCTTATAGGCCGGTACCTTAATTGTAAGCTCTAAAAATGCACCTGTTGTAATGAGAGCATTTAATTTTCCAGTGCCATATTCTTGTGCATATCTAACTGCAATTAAACCACCCAGTGAATGGCCCAAAAGAATGGTTTGTTTGTATTTTTTTTCGCTTGTGGCAATTTTTACCATCTCATGAAAATCATCAATATAATTATTGAAACTTAAAACGTGTCCGCGTTTACCGCCCGAGCGACCATGTCCGCGGTGGTCTATCGCGTATACGTCAAAGCAAAGATCTGAAAAAAAATTTATAACATGCTTGTATCTGTCACTGTGTTCACCAAGTCCATGCGAAAGTAGTAGTAGCTTTTTATTAGCTTCCGATGTGACACATTTGTAGAAAATATTTGTTCCATCTGTTGATGTGAAATTTTCATTTCTTACATTTGCACTGGCCATAAACGCTCCTTTGGGTGTTTGTTTATATTGTGTTGCGCCCCGCACCAACTTTAATATAATTTTCGCAATTATATTTGCATGTATGTTATTTTGATTAAGTAAGTATAGCGGGAGAGCACAAAATGCAAAAGAGTTTGTATAAAAAATTTTTATTTTTATTTATTATAGGTTCTGTTTTTGGTCCAATAGGTGATTTCTTTCATGTTTTAACAAATACAACAGCTTACCCTCAGAGTGCATACGCATTTTATATATGGTTAGTTCCTTACTGGGTTTTTCCGCTTTTTGGTTTTGCAACGTTTGGGATAGGTTTTACCTATTTTTTGGCAATTAAGTTTTTACCACGGCTTTATAAACCTGTGATTCCAGATGTGAAGATAATTATATTTGGTCTTATGTTGCTTGTTATAATGTATTCACTTAGTGGGTTTTTACCTAAACCCCCAGGTGGTGTTACTGATCTGATAATTTGGGCTGTTGCCGTTTTGGCGTGGCTTTTTCTTGACAGGTCACTTGTTGCGTTACTAATTGGAATATTAACGGCAATTGTATGTTCAGGTGTTGAAATAGTGCTCGTTCGAAATAATATTTTTTACTACCAAGAAAATTCAATTAATATGTTTGGTATAGCTTCATGGGTACCGTCGCTTTATTTTATTGGTTCCGTTGCTGTTGGAAATCTTTCAAAAAAATTATTTGTGATAAAAAGGGTGTGAAATTATGGAATATATTCTTGCTATTGATCAAGGAACAACAGGTACAACAACATTAATTGTTGATAAGAATCTAAAAAGGATAGCTTCAAAAACAATAGATTTTACGCAGCATTATCCAAAACCAGGGTGGGTTGAGCATGATTTAAATGAAATCTGGCAGAGTGTTATTACATCAATTAAACACACAACAGAAAATATTAAAGCCAGTCAAATTGTAGCTATTGGGATTACAAATCAGCGCGAAACCTTATGCTTTTGGAACAAAAAAACACTGGAGCCAATTACAAACGCAATTGTTTGGCAAGATAGAAGGAGTGTTGATGTTTGCGCTGAATTAAATGCCAAAAATCTTGAAGGTTTTATTCAGGATCAAACAGGGCTTTTGGTGGACCCATATTTTTCTGGCACTAAGGCAAGTTGGGCCTTTAACAATTGGGCCAAGATTAAGGAGTCCTATAAAAAAGGTGAACTTTGTATTGGAACGATTGATACATTTTTAGTTTCTAAATTAACTAGTGGCGCATCTTTCGTAACGGAACCCAGTAATGCTTCGCGCACGATGTGTTTTAATTTAACCAAACACAAGTGGGACATTGAGCTTTGTAAAATGCTTGAAGTTCCGTTTGATATGTGGCCTGAAGTTAGGCCATCTGTTGGAAATTTTGGTGTTACAAAGGGGCTAGGTGTTTTGCCTGATGGAATACCAATTTCAGGTGTTCTTGGCGACCAACAGGCGGCACTTTTAGGGCAAGCTTGCATAAGTAAGGGCCAGGCAAAATGCACATATGGAACTGGTGCTTTTATTTTGATGAACACAGGTAATACGCCCGCTAAAAGTAATCATAGGTTAGTTACTACTATTGCCTGGTCTATGGGTATGGATGAAAAAGATTATACTTATGCATTAGAGGGTAGTGCGTTTATTGCAGGAGCTGCGGTTCAATGGCTAAGGGATGGGCTTAATATAATAAATGCATCAAATGAAATTGAAGCATTGGCAAGGTCAGCCAAAAGCTCTGATGGCGTGGTTTTTGTGCCAGCCTTAACTGGGCTTGGTGCGCCTTATTGGGATGCTGAAGCAAGAGGGGTAATTTCCGGAATTTCGCGTGGTACAAAAAGAGCACATATTGCAAGAGCAACGCTTGAAGGAGTAGCTCTTCAAATTTATGATATTTTAATTGCTATGGAAAAAGATTTGGGGGCACCTTTAACAAAGATAAATGTTGATGGTGGAGCTGCTGCTAACAATTTGCTTATGGAAATTCAGGCAGGACTTTTAGGCGTACCGCTTTATAGGCCAAAAGAACTTGAAACCACAAGTATGGGTGCAATTTTTGCAGCAGGTTTGGGTGTTGGCGTTTGGTCAGATCTAAAAGATATTGAAAAATCCTGGCAAAAAGACTGCGTGTTTGAACCAAATATGGAAAAAACATTAAAGATTGAACTTGTAACTAACTGGCAAGCTGCTGTTAATCGTACAAGGTTTGGTTAAGTGAAATGAAAATATTGAGGTTGAATATTTTTTTACTTCGTTAAATATCATACAGACTGCTGGACATCCGGCTATTACCTCACAAATATGTAACCCTCTTAAGTTACTCTAATTATGAGGTAATGCGGGGTAATGCGACCCTCGTAAAGTTAGGTTTTTTCTGACGCCATTCGCATTCGGCATGTGTCTTATTTTACACATTATGTAGATTGTTTTTTTGTGAGAGATTAAGAGTAGGCTTTGTAAAAAAACCAAAGATATAAAGATGTTATTTTTTAGGGGGACGTATGATTAACGCAAGTAAAAAAACACTAAGTTTATTGTTTGTTATATTCTATTTACTGGGTTGCAAAAGTCCAACTGGCGAAAAACTTATGATGGCTGGAAAAAATGCACTTAAGAATCCGGAAGAAGCAGTATGTATGATGGGGCTTAGTGAACAGGTTAATGATTCTAAAACCTTTAATTCTTGTTGCGT
>CAZQUK010000288.1:0-4559 GCA_964596435.1 uncultured Oligoflexia bacterium | reverse complement strand
ATCTATAAAAAATACTCCAATTTTTTTGTAAACTCCCGTGGAACCAAGGGCCGACCTAGTTGATTTGCCCCATGTAGGTATAGCCGCGCAGAACTGATTCATAAAAGTTCTGCAATATAACACCTTCGCGAGGTTTAATTTTACCCTCTCTGGCTGTTTTATCTATTCTTTCCTTAATGCGTTTGCTTAAATCCGTAGCACTATATTGTAAAAGTGACAAAACACTTGCAACGTCGCTTCCACGAATAATTTCTTCCAAATAGTAGCCGTGGGGTTCCGTTTCGTCTAAAAACACATGTACCTCATTAACGCTTCCAAAAAGATTATGGAAATCACCAAGTACATCCTGATATGCCCCGATTAAAAACACACCAAGATAATAAGGTTCGCCCTCCTTCAAGTGATGTAAAGGGAGCGTTTCTTTTGTGTCTTTCAGATCAATAAACTTCCTAACCTTACCATCAGAGTCACAGGTTATATCCACCAAAGTTGCCTCACACGAAGGCTCTTCATCCAACCTGTGAACGGGAACAATTGGAAACAAGTGGTCTATGGCCCAGTGATCAGGAAGAGATTGAAACACAGAAAAGTTGCACATATATTGATCGGCAAGCTTTTTGTGAAGTTCCTCTAATTCCTCAGGAACATATCTTAAACGTTTGGACTGCTTGTATATACCCCTGCAAATTTTCCAAAAAAGAATCTCAACCTTCCCCTTATCTTGGAGAGATAAAAAACCTAGCTTAAAAAGACTAAAAGCATCGTCTCTGTGCTGGATCGAATCGTGATAATACTCTAATAAATTTTTTGAGGTCAGATTATCTAAAATGAATCTCATTTCCTTAACAACATCAGCTTCATCTTCGTTGTCGCTCATATCAATTGGAGGAGTTGAACCTAATTTAATTTTTCCAAAAACATCCACAAACAAAGCCGAATGATAAGCAACAAGTGCGCGGCCACTTTCAGTAACCAGTGTTGGCTCAGCTACTTCTTCCGCATCACAAATTTCCTGTACAGCATAAACGACAGAACTTACGTATTCCTCGAGCGAATAGTTGACAGAGCTTTGAAAATTGGTTCTTGAACCATCATAATCAATTCCAAGACCACCACCCATATCAAGATTCTTGATATTGAGTCCCATCTTAACAAGCTTTCCATAAATTCTGGCACCCTCTTTTACCGCCTGAGTAATTGCACGAATATCTGGCACCTGTGAACCAATATGAAAATGTAAAAGCTGACAACAGTCCTGCAAATTTTTTTCAGTGAGAATATTTACAAAATGAATAAGTTCAGGGGTTGTTAGACCAAATTTCGCGGTATCCCCTGCGCTTGATTCCCACTTACCACTACCCTTTGAGACAAGTTTGCACCTGACACCAATTAATGGTTTCATTTCCATTTCTTCTGAAATCTTCAAAACATGATGAAGCTCAGAAATTTTTTCAATTACTATGACTACTTTTTTCCCAAGTTTTTGCCCTAAAAGAGCAAGCGTAATGAAATCTTTATCTTTATAGCCATTACAGATAATTAACGCTTCATCGGACGTGTTAAGAGCTATCACCGCTGCAAGCTCTGCTTTTGATCCCGCCTCTAAACCAAAATCATACCTTCTGCCAGCATCTAAAATTTCCTCAACAACCTCACTCATCTGATTTACTTTTATTGGATAAACACCCTTAAAGCGCCCTTTGTAACCAAGTTCAGAAATTACTTTTATAAATGCTTCATTAAGGGCCTCAACACGATGGCGAATTATGTCCTGAAACCTTACAACCACGGGCATTTCAAGCCCCTTGGAGTTACGAATCTCATCTATTACCTGCATGAGATCAATACCAGGACCAGAACCCTTAAATGGATGAACAGTAAGATGACCGGACGGATTTATACTGAAGTACTGGTTGCCCCAGTTCTCAATACCATAAAGTTTTAATGAATCAGAAACACTCCAACTTTGCACATTTGCTGCCATATCATCAAGAGCGCACTTTGTAATCAGAAAATATTTGGGCCCGCAAAACTATAAGCCGGGTTCTGTCTTCCTGTGGGGTTCACACCCACAAGGAGATGACCATCCCTCTAGGATGTATGTTGCCATACACCTCAAGCGGCCTTACCCGAAAGCAAAACGGGTCAAGCGAACCCATGCTTTCCTATTTGGCCTTGCTCCAGATAGGGTTTACCATGCCCATTTTGTCACCAAAACAGCGGTGGGCTCTTACCCCACCTTTTCACCCTTACCTTTAAAACTAAAGGCGGTATATTTTCTGTGGCACTAATCCGTCACCGTTACTTTAATAACGGTGCCTGGTCGTTATCCAGTATCCTGCTTTATGGAGCCCGGACTTTCCTCCCGTGTAATAAAAATCACACCGGCGGTCACCCGCTTTGCGTAGCCCACCACCTCAATACAACAATAAATTAATAATTTCTATACCCAAACCATCAGCTCTGCGAATCAGCCGATGATGCCGTTACTTCCTCGTGAGATAAAACACCATTTTCGCTGGCAACTTGATCTTCAGTGAAACAAAGTATTCTCTGACAATATGGACAGGTTACGATTTCCTCGCCACGCCTAAGGGTATTGGCCATTTGCGCCGGGATCATCATATGGCACCCCTGACACTGACCACTTATAATATTGGTGATTCCTATTCCCTGTCTGGCAACTTTTACCCGGTTGTACTTGGCAAGCAGGCGCTTATCGATTTTTGAAAGATATTCTTGTTGATTCTTCTGGAAAACAATAATCTCATCATCAAATACTTTTGATTCTTTAGCGAGTAAGTTTTTTTGCTCTTCTCTTTGTGAATTTATTTCATTAAAACTTTCGCGAAGCACATCCATTTCAGTTTTTAATGTTTCCCACTTTTCAAGAATTCCTTGTAATTGCTCTTCGATGGTGGTTTTCTGTTTTTTAAGTTGTTCACTCTCACGACTTACTGCTTGAAACTCTTTATCGTTTGTAACAGCATCAGTTTTTTCAGTGGCCCTTTTAATACGATCCTCTGTTAAATCCAGAGCTGCCTCATTCTGTTTCTTTTGTTTATCAAGAGCGGAAAAAACTTCATCTTTTTCTTCAAGTTTCTGTTTTATTTTTCTTAAATTGCTATCAAGCTCTTTTAATCTAATCGGAAGTTCATTTTTCTTTTTTGTTAATGTTTGTATTTCTTTATCAATTTTTTGTAGTTTATTTAGCTCCCCTAGTTGTTCTTGAAGGCTGATTTGTGCCACTAGGATTTCCTCCTCATAGATGTTGGTTTTCTCGGTGCTTTTTTCCCTGTGATAATAGTTTCCTGGGCCTGGTTGTCAACAGAAACTGCTCTGATACCTTGTTTACTAAGCCATTTGCGCATTATTTTTAGAAAATAAATCTCACTTTTGCTGTGTCCAAGTTCCATGACGGCCATACCCTTGTTTCTGGAGTAAACAGAGCGGTGATATCCTATTTCGCCTGAAATAAAAAGGTCACAATTTTTATTTAGTGCTGCGTCTATCAAAGAAGCTCCTTTTCCAGCTACAAAAGCAATACGTTTTGCTTGATTTACATTTTTTCCCCCAACTCTTTTAGTAAGAATAAAAGCATCGAGGCCAAACGCTTTTTTAACACGCCGCGCCACTTCTGAAAAGGATAAGTTTCTAGAAAATTCACCCCAAAAACCATAACCCATACCTTTTATTAAGCCGAGCGGCGCCGGGTTTTGCTCAAGTGGATAAACGTCATACGCAACCTCATCATAGGGGTGCGCACCAATCATTGCTTTAACTATTTGATTTTTTAGAGTTATAGGTATTATTG
This sequence comes from uncultured Oligoflexia bacterium, assembly GCA_964596435.1. Taxonomy (GTDB): domain Bacteria; phylum Bdellovibrionota; class UBA1018; order UBA1018; family CAZQUK01; genus CAZQUK01. The sequence goes on along the minus strand of CAZQUK010000288.1, from coordinate 745 downwards.
TTTCAAGCCTGTACTCCTTAACTCTCTCAACCTGCCCAGGCTTTCCAATAAAAGGTGTTGTGCCATCCAATCCCCTAAAAGTACCTTCACCACCAAGTGCAAAAGTGCAAAAATCATAGTTACCAATCCAGCCACCACCAGCTTCACAAATAGCCCCCCTTACTTGGTCAATATGTGTGTGAGGAACAAAAACTACTAGTTTTCTCAAACTATTATTTGAATTTTGGATAAGCCTTCCTCGGGGCGAAACACCAAAGGCTGCTGATACTTCTTCAATTACTTCAAGCGCGCATTTATCAAAATTAGTATGATACGAGGCAATCGCAATATTGTTTTTTATGGCCTTAAAAACCAGGGCCTCAAGTGTGCTTGCATGAGTGGTTGTTATCTTCTTTAACCCGCCACAAGGTTCAGGAAAAATACAAGGATAGTGAGTAATAATTAATTTATAACCTAATTTTTTTGCCTGCTTTACCGCTTCAATATTCAAATCAATTGATACTATCGCGCCCTTGGTCTTTACCTCGGGATCGCCAACAAGAAGCCCAACGTTGTCCCAACGTTCAGCAGACCCAACGGGCGCCTTATTATCTAAATCTTTAAGTATTTCAGAAATTTTAAGGAGTCTTGTCATTAGTTGTCTTTTGTTCTTACACCAATTATGCAAGAAAAAAACCAAGATTTTCTAGATAAATCATGACCCCCAGCCAGAGCTGGGGGTTTGATACGCTTCGCTTGAACCGCT
>CAZQUK010000287.1:0-4564 GCA_964596435.1 uncultured Oligoflexia bacterium | reverse complement strand
CCCGCCACAAAACAATTCTGCACACAGTGTGTGCAGAATTTCTGGATTTTTGTTTTTATAAAGAAGATAAAACAGTCTTACATGACAGAGATGGCTCGGGGACCATCTATTTCAAAATATACCCACCAGTTTTTGAACTTCCTACAAACTGAATTTTATCTTCGTCCTTTAGTTTTTTTATCCAACGCTCAAGTGTCTTTTTAGGCACTTTTAGTGTTTTAGCAATTTCGGGAAGTCTTTTCCCAGGATTGTTTTTGATGTATTCCAAGAGTAGATTTACTCCCTCATTTACTCCCTCATTTACTCCCTCACTAACGCCCCCAATATGACGTATGTCGAATGTCATTTCATCGGGGCGATAGAATGTAATCTGAAATCCTGTTTTAAGATTCTCAAAACGTACTTTTACCTTTGCTTCTTTACAAGCATCGAAGATTCGCTTAAGTCCTGACCCCCACTTTTCAATATCACTACACAGATAAAGAGCATTGGCAATGTTGGGATTTCTAAGTACACTCTTACCTTTCCCTTTTATAAAATCTTGTGGTGTCCAATTCTCTGGGAAACAACCTGAATTATAAATTTCAATTCTATCCTTGTATATTGCGACCTCATTTCCTTTAGGATCTGCAAAATCTCTATGGCAAAGTGAATTTATAATAGCTTCGCGAATCGCCCGTATAGGAACTTCTGGAATCTCAACGCGTGGGCCACCGCCACTCATATCTGCACGCCAGTTAATATGTTCCTTAATATAAGATTCACTCTTTTCAATAAGTGTAAATATATTCCCTTTAAAAGACTGTATATCAAGAAAAGTAATTTTATCAGTTCCAGCAAAAATTGCAGCCATAACTTCAGCCTTTGATTTTTTACCAAAAAGAACATTCCCGGAATTTAATAATTTTTCACCCGAAATAACATTAAGGCGATTGAGAACTTTTTTTGAAAGATCATACTTTTCTTTCATTCTACCGGCTTTATTTGCTCTTTTAACAAAAGTTTTTAGTTGTAATGTGTTTATGTTGGAAATTGGAACATTAGAAACTATATTCTCCCACTCAGACACAAAACCATTTTTCTTTGCACTGAAAAGTTTTCCTATTTCCTTAGCAGAGAGAGTTCTATCTTCATCTGCAACTCGTATGTAACCACGACCATAGGCAAAATAAGGAGCATCAAGGCCCTTAAAATCTACAAGAATACAATTTTTACGAGAAATCCTTTTTTCTGTAATCTCAGGAAATATTTTCGGCTCAATGTGATCAGAAATAGCCCTAGAAATATCCCTAAGTGTACTTTCACCAATTTGTTGGCCAATCACCACACCATCGTTTTTGATTCCAAAATATAATTTACCAGAACCATGCTTATTTAGAATCGCAACAATCGAAATTACAGCTTCTTTAAGCTCAGAAGTGGATCGTTTGAGCTCTAATGTTTCTGATTCCTTATATTTCATGCCACACCAAAATAGTTGATAGATATTCTTCTTTCTTTATATCAGTTTTCACTTATTACTCAACGTTTATCGCTTATGCGACAATTCCTTGATAATATTTTATTCTCACGCCATAAGTGCCTTTACTATTTTTAATAAAACCACTGTTTCAGGATCATTGATTTTATTAATTAACTCACAAAGCTCATCTTTTTTGGTGAGTTTTTCATGAAAAATACTGACTCTTTTGTTAAAACTTTCAATACCGATTCCACTATATATATATATCAAGAAGCCTCTGTAAATTGCCCCCTGTTGGAACCTTCATGCGCCCATTTTCGATCTGCGAGATGTAGGAATCAGACTTTCCGTAAAGTTCCCCTACCTCTCGCATGGACAAACCTTTTGCTACTCTCATTTCTTTTAAAACTCTTGCCTGATTGCTCATTATTACTTTGTGTTTCCTATTATTAAACATTGTTAAATACTCCTACTGTTTTTGCTACCTGCTTACGGAGCGGTGGATTGTTTTTCCTCCACAGAAAATCTTTTTCCTCCACGTATTTCATACGATTTTAGGCTCTATTCGTTCGATCAAGGTATTTGGATTTAAATTTTGCTTATTATAACTGTTTACAATCAAAGGGAAATTGATTACTGTATCTGTAGAAAAGTGGAGGAGAATATTTCGACAGGTGTACGGTTTCCTCCACCAAACTAAAAAAGGCCATCCAAGCAAAAGCGAGGGTGGCCTTTTTTAGTTTGTAGGTCAATAGGGAGTCGAAACAAGCCAAGCGACATGTGACAGATGCGACTTAATGGAGCATTTGGCACATGGATTAAAAACAGGATGTTTTTAATAGCAAGCGCGGTGAGCCTACGCAGCTTTTTGAGCTGGAAGCGAAAAAGCGTAGTGGGCGACTCCCCTCGGGTACACCATACAGGATGTATGTAATACTCACGAAACCAGGATTTATAAAGTAATCTTTTCTAGCTTACAAAATAGTTTTTTACAGAAAACTCCGCTTGTTCAATAAAAATGTTTTTGAACGCGCTTAGATTATTACGCTCATAAAAAAGAAGAATTGCTTTTTTATATTCGGTTTCATCAACACTTCTAAAGGATAACGGGAAAGACTCCTGGTTCATAAGGAGCGCATTAGCAATGATTCGCGAAGTCCTTTTGTTTCCATCTTCAAACGGTTGTATATAACTTATTAATAGGATCGATAAAAGCGCGCGGCTAAAACTATCATTTTGTGCATTAATGAGATTACAACTATTCATCATAGCCTCTTTTATTTGAAATTCATTATCAAGAGGTTTGTATCTGGTCCCCGTTATACCAACAAGACTTTTTCTCAGATTTTTTTCAACATTAAGATTTTCAGTTAGTACTGAATGTGTTTTTTCAATATAGGAAAGCGTAAGTGGAAAATAATCGGCTTTATGCTCGTGTATGAAATTCAATGCTGACTTGTGATTTAGAAGCATTCTTGCTTCTTCTTTTTTTTTCCCTTTTGCCGCTACCCCCTCTTTAAAAAGAGTTTCCGTTTCCAGCAAAGAATATGTATTCCCTTCAATTGCCGCAGATTTCCAGCTCAGTTCAATTGTAAGTCTTTCAAATTCTTTTTTTTTAATAGTTGGGGTGAGACCTGATTTCTGTTTTCTAAATTTCACATCAAGTTTCTTAAGAACTTCAATTTCACTTTTACTAAAAACAGGCTGATCCATAAGTTGCTTGAATATTTCAAAATTAAAAAACTCATTGACGATACGCTTGTCTGGTTGAGTGGAAAAATAAAGATCTATATTGACAGGTGCCTGCATACCCCCTTTAACAGAAAGACAGTAGCGCACAGCGCGCCCCTTCCCAATCCTATCGACGTAGTGCTCATCAACAAGCGGCTTAAGCTCTCGTGTAAGCGTTATTTGGGAAAAACTGCTGCTCTGAGATTTATTAAGTTTTTCCAATAATGAATTGGTATTCATCTCTTTATAATTAAAAAGTAATTCCAGGATCACCGATTGGCGTTTTGTAAGCGTTTTTATGTTAACCATAAAGCAATCAGAACATAAGCCTGGTTGAACCACAACAAAATGATGCGATTCAGGGAATATTTGATGCGATCCTCGCACACCCCGCCCTAAAACTGTTGATATTTGTCAATGCTGTAAAATCCTTAAACACATACCAGTGCGGCAACCACCACATACACCAATAATATCTATATGTTGTACCCCCCCCCATGGCATGAAAGCTGCAAGTTCATGTTCAAGAGATATTTTTTATTAACAATAAAATAAAGAAAGTAATAGTCATGAAAAAACAAATCATATTAATTGCAATGATTCTTGCAATAACAGGCGTATCAAAAATAACAATAGCTGAAACCAATTGCCCTGAGTGTCTGGCAAAAAGAGTACAGGCACTAGAAGCTGGACAGGCTGAAATGCAAAAGACATTAAATACTATATTAGATAGACTTGATCAAATCCCACCAGCTCCTCCAGTAGAGCCACCTATAGAGCAAGTGGCTTGCAGTGAATTATCTGCAAAACAAAGAACCACCATTAATCAGGTCTGTGTCACATCAAAGGGAGCAAAATTCAAGCGCGTTGCAATGGAAGGTTTTGGCGAAGCTTGGATGGGACCTACTGGTGAGAATGGCAAACAGCAGATCTGGTCTGATCGCATAGGACGCGCAAATCAATACGATGCAATTGATAATTGTAAAGCAATAGCTGGAAGTCTTCCATCAAAAGATGATTTTATAAGAGGTGAAGCAAATGGAATCAGGGAAGTACTGCCAAACATGAAATACCGCTGGTTTTGGTCTTCTTCGTTGCATCCGGGTTATTCCGATTACGCCTATGTCTTCAATGGCGATTATGGCGATGTCGACGACCACATCCGCAGCTACAGCGGCTACTTTGTCCGCTGTGTGGCTGGCCGTTAGGCGTGGTGTAAATTTAATAATTTGATTTATTTATAGGCGCGGGCTTTTTGCAACGCGCCTACTTTTTTTGTGCGCCCGTTATGATAAAAATGGCCAAAGGTGCAATCAAAAAAAGGTGGCTTGAAATTCACCACCTAACACCTGTTAAAAGTGGCGGGGACAA
>CAZQUK010000286.1:0-4592 GCA_964596435.1 uncultured Oligoflexia bacterium | reverse complement strand
GCAAAACACGTAAACGTCCCCGTGGCCGTCCCGGCAAGGGCAAAACTTAAAACGTAAAATATAATTAAAGCTTTTTTCATTTAATAAATCTCCTTGAGTTTTTATAAACTCAATAAATAAATATGAATTTCATTTCCATTTTTTATATATTTCATTTTATCTGCCCCAAAAAGAGGACTGTTGACTATTCCGCCACGAAACTCATACCAAAACTTCGTATCGCCCCCACACCACAAGTCACCCTTGCCAAAAACTTCAATTTTAAAGGGGTTTTGTGTGGCATCTAAAGATCCCGTAGGTAAAGCCAGAGTTCCGTCTGTGGGATAACCCACGCCAGAAACCATACTATTAACACATTTTCCCATGGCTGGCTCAAATTCAATACCACCGCCTGTGTGCCATTTGTATTTCATGATCCGAACATACATACTGCTGGATGAACCTAGAGTAGGACATTCAGTACAACTTCCAGTACAAGTTGGCGACCAAGTAATCCAAGGACCGCCGTCGCCACAACTATGTAAAAAAATCTTACTGTTGGTATCAATAAATGGGAGGCTGTTACTTCCACACTCACCAGAACTTACATCGATAGTTACAGAGTGTGGCGTTCCATCAAGAACAACGGGGTTACCACTATACCAGCCACAACGCATAGGTGCGGTATCAACTGCGTAAAGCGGTGATTGTGCATACGCATACGCCGCAAAATTATATGTTCCATTAGGAAGCGGATACGAACCCACCCAATCGGTGGCACCCATGTAAAATGTTTGACTATGGTAATCGGGACTATGCGCGTGGATCATAACCCCACCTGTGAGCACAAGGTCATCCATATTTTGAGAAATTAGTTTATCCATTAAGTTTTTACCCAAACTCAACTGGTTTTGCGCTGGTCTATTGAAAGTCACCATGGTGTGCCCATCAAGTGCAGCCTCGGGGGCATCCGGGTCACGGCCGCATGCAATAATAAAACCTAACATTAAAATATAAATAATATTTTTCATTTCTTAAAACCCCCAAAAATTAATCTAAAAAATACATCATATTATTCAAACATATTCAAAACACGATGTCACAAAAAAAATATATATAATAAATAGTACTAATCTTGACTTAAAGTATGCAAAATACTTACACTTCATAAAGGAACGCGATAACCACACAAATCAGAAACTTTCAGCCATGAGGAACAAAAAAAAAGCTAAAGCAGATAACACACGTCAGCCAAGCTTCGTATCGCGTTTTCTTGAAGACAGCTCATTTTTAAGACACTATCTTTGGAAATACCGTAAATATGTAAGTATTGGCCTCCTTATATTGATAATAGTAGATATATTGGGCGTTCTTCCTCCTTTAATAATAAAAGAAACTATAGATGCTATTGCTGAAAACAAGCCAAAACGCTATTTGGCATATTGTGCGCTTTCGTACCTTGCCGTACTTCTGCTTGTTGCGCTTTGTCGTTATTTTTGGAGAATATTTTTGATCCGAACCAGTATTTTTGCAGAAAGAGACATCAGACAAAAATACACCAATCATCTTTTTTCTCTTCCTACAAGCGTTTTTAATAGACGCAAAGTTGGCGATCTTATAGCTCTTGCAACAAATGACACTAGAGCCGTCAGCATGGGTATTGGAATCGGTATTGTAATTTTGTCGGACGTTTTTTTATATTTTCTAACCATTCCGGTTGCTATGTTTTGGCTCTCACCAAAGCTTACACTGCTTGCGTTTATCCCTCTGCCAATTATTCCCTTACTTGTTATTCGAAACCAGCGTGAAATACATAAACGTTTTGAAAGCATTCAGGAGGCGTTCAGTAAACTAACTGCAATGGCCCAAGAAAACCTTATGGGTATCCGCCTAATTAAAGCTTTTGCCGGAGAGTCCACGCAAATAAAACTTTTTGCGCAAGAGGGCTTGGAATACGTTCGTAGGTACATTAAGTACGCAAGGCTGGAAACAACTTTCTGGCCGACACTTGAATTCATAATGACACTGAGCCTTGTGCTTCTCTTGTTTGTAGGTGGTTCATCCGTTATTTCAAAAGAAATTACCGTGGGCTCACTTGTTGCGTTTTACCGCTATGTCGGGCTCTTGGTCTGGCCAATGGCGGCAGTGGGGCTTGCCATAACATTTTATCAAAAAGCAACTGCAAGCTCTAAAAGAATCAAAGAGGTTCTTAATGAAAAAACAGATGTGCCTGAACCCAAAAGCCCAATTCTTCCTGTTGATTTTTCAAATGGAAAAACAAAGGGTGTTATTGAATTCAGAAATTTAAGCTTTAAGTTTCCTGATGCGGAAAAAAATGTTTTAAGCAATATAAACTTAAAAATTGAAAACGGATCGCGTGTGGCGTTTATTGGAAATATTGGTTCCGGTAAATCCGCACTTTTATCTCTTTTACCCAGAATATTCCCCGTGAACAAAGGCATGCTTTTTATTGATGGCGTTGATGTAAATGAATGGCCCCTAAAAACACTTCGTGATCAAATCGGATATGTCGGGCAAAATATTTTTTTATTTAGTGAATCTGTTAAAGACAACGTTGCACATGGGGCACCAAACATGGCTGATTTACTTGGTGCTGTTCATAGTTCAACAAAAATTGCAGCAATTCACGATGAAATTTTAGCCTTTCCATCATCATACAACACCAAACTCGGGGAGCGCGGTATTAACATTTCAGGGGGGCAAAAGCAAAGGCTCACTATTGCCAGGGCAATAGCCAAGGACCCACCAATACTCATTCTTGATGATGCACTTTCTTCTGTTGATATCAAAACGGAGGAAAAAATACTTGAAACACTTAAAACAAGAAAGAACCGTAACACTGAACTTATTGCTGCACACAGGTTATCCACCATCAGAAGTGCAGACTTAATTATTGTGTTAGACAAAGGCTCAATTGCACAACAAGGCTCACATCAGTCATTATTAAAACAAAAGGAGGGAATTTATAGAAAATTCTACGAACGTCAACGCCTAAAAGAGGAACTTGAACAATATGTCATCGAACTCGAAACAAAATAAAAAACATCAGCACATTAATGTCGACGCAGAGCGCGAAAATCAGGAACTTCTTGCAGCTTATCTTGATATTGATGAGCACGATATTAAGGGGCACGTTGATAAAAAAAGTTTTTTGCGTCTCACAAAATACATATTGAAATATAAACTGATTCTAACATCAGGCTTCACGCTCACAATACTAAGCACGGCCGGGACCTTAATTGAACCACGACTTTTTGGTTACGCAATTGATGAGGCAATAATTCCTGGCAAATCAAACCTACTTCTAATTTTGGTATTATTATTTTTAGGTGTGGAAATATTAAGGTTTATGTCAACAATCGGACACAGTTATTTGTTTTCACTTCTGGGTCAAAAAGTCATGCAGGATATCCGGGTGGCACTCTTTTCAAAGTTACAGCAATTAACAATTACAAAATTTGATAAAAACCCAACAGGGCGCCTGGTTACACGGGTTACAAACGACATTACAGCTGTAGCCGATATGTTTGCTGCGGGATTTATTTCAATTATTGGCAGTTTTTTACTTGTTTCCGGTATTTTAGTGGGACTCTTTTTACTAAATGTAAAACTAGGACTTATTTCAATTACTGTGATGCCGTTTTTAGCCATAGCTATTGTCTATTTTTCAAAACGGTTAAAAATTGCATATCAAAATGCAAGATCCAGGCTGTCGGCCCTAAATGCGTTTTTAGCCGAAAATGTGGTTGGAATGCAGATAGTGCAACTTTTTAACATGGAACAAAGTCGTAAACGCAAATACAGACAGCTTAATAACTGGTACACAGATGCAAGAATACAGACCATTCGAACATTTGCACTTTTTCACCCAACACTAAATATTTGTGCCGGCTTAACTTTGGCCCTTGTAATCTGGTATGGAGGAAACTTTAGTTTAAGCGGGGAAATAAAAATTGGTATATTTGTAGCTTTTATAAGTTATGTAATGGCAATTTTTCATCCACTCGTACACATTGCCGATGAGTGGAACATATTTCTTTCGGGCATGACATCTGCTGAGCGTATTTTTTCAGTCCTTGACTGGGAAAGCGAGCCCGGGCCCTACAACGTGGAAAATAAATCTGAACCGATCAAAAACATAAAGGGTCACATAGTGTTTGAGAATGTTTCTTTTGCTTACACAAGAAACGAGGAGGAGAACCGCCCAGTCTGGGTTTTAAGAGATTTTTCTCTTGAAATTAATCCTGGCGATAAGATTGGAATTGTTGGACACACGGGCGCCGGAAAAACAACAATAACAAATCTTCTTTTACGTTTTTATGAACCACAAATAGGTCGAATTTTATTAGACGGAAAAGACATAAGAGAATACGACAAGCGCGAACTTCGAGCATCAATTGGCATGATACAACAAGACGTCACTCTATTTTCCGGAACGACCAAAGACAACATAACGCTTTGGGACGACACAAAGCTTGATATGAAAAAGTTTCTTAGCTCCCTTCCGGATTCAGGTAACATTAAAAAAATATCAAGCAACATTGATAAGGAACTACATGAGCGTGGCACAAATTTTTCACAAGGCGAAAAAC
>CAZQUK010000285.1:0-4625 GCA_964596435.1 uncultured Oligoflexia bacterium | reverse complement strand
TCAACAACATTTTCACCCGTAAAGCTCTTAGGAGATAAAAAAGTAACCACAAGCGCTTTATCAATAATTCTTTTTTCTTTCCCAAATAGCGTTTTTGAATAAAACGTCCCATGCGTTAATTCTTTTTGTTTCTGACCAAGAATTATTGCAAGTATGTTTAGAGAGTCCTTGCCACTAACTCTTATTATAACAACGGGACCACCGAGGGCCGTTGCTGGTGCATATATTGTGTCTTTAGAAAAATATCCTTCTTTAGTTACCAAGTGTGACATTTAATTTTTTGTTCAAAATTAATTGCTGAATGATGCCGGCAAGAAAATTTGTAAGCATATAAAGCGTTAACCCTGAGGGTAGATAAAGCATAAAAGCAGCAAACATGATCGGCATAAATTGCATAATCTTGGCCTGGGTTGGGTCTGTTGCTGTGTTTGGTTGCAACTTCTGTTGAAGAAACATTGCACCACCAAGAAGTACTGGGGTTATATAATAGGGGTCTTTAACGGATAAATCTTGGAGCCAAAAAGCAAACGGGGCCTGATAAAGCTCAACAGACCCATAAAGAACCCTGTAAAGAGCTATAAAGACTGGCATTTGAATTAAAATGGGCCAACAGCCCGCAAGGGGGTTGTATCCCTTCCCTCTCATCATTATCATCATTTCTTTATTTAATTTTTCTTTATCGTCTTTATATTTTTCCCTCATTTTCTTTATTTGTGGCTGTAGAGCCGACATCTTTTTCATGCTTTTCATGCTTTTGTAAGTTAGTGGGTAGGTTACAATTTTTAAAAGAAGGGTAAGAATAATTATTGCTACACCATAATTTCGTACATAATTATAAAGCCACCGAAGAAACTCTAAGATAGGGTATGCAATTACCGTAAACCAACCAAAATCGACGGCACGATCCAGCGATGGTTCTACTTTTTTTAAAATATCTATTGCTTTGGGCCCAACAAACGTTTTGAGCGGTATTTTTATGTTTTTACCCGATAGAGGATAAACTAGGCTCAATTGCGCGGTTTTATTACCTAAATTATGAATCTGCCCTGTGGGTATAAATGTTCCGTCTGGAATTATTGTAACAAGAAAATACCTGTCATTTGCCGTTATCCACATAACTTCACTTATAATTTGTTTAAACTCAAGGTCATCATTAATCTCTATTGCCTCATGAGTTCCTTTAGACCAGTAACTAATCTGCATATCTGCCGCCTCCCGGCCCTCTGCAATAGACTGGGAACGAAGAGACACGAAAGCATATTTTGGTGCTTTATTTTTAAATTCTAAGTTGATTTCCATGGTTACAAAGGGTTGACCATCCAGATTCTCAAAAGTTTTTTTATACAATACTTTTTCATCCTCGTATGACCATAAGATACCGTTTTTTCCAGAAATTCTGCTTAATGTGCCGCTGGCTCTTGTTAAATACAAAAACTCCGTATCATCAAAATCAAGAAAAACCTGTTCGGGAATGTGTGTGATTTTTTCCAAATCAATATTTTCTTTTTCTTTTGTGGTTTTATAACCATTAAGCACCCAGGAAAGGGCGGCCTTGCTTTCGCTTTTTATGGTAATGGTGCTTGGATTATTTGGATAATTTATTATCATCTCCTCTTTTGTAAGTTCAATCTTCTTATTGTTAGACAACACCGTTCTGAGTTCTTTTTGATCCTTGGCAGAACTAACTTTTATGGTGTCTGTATTAACTTTGGCGATGTTAACGCTTCTTTGGTTTCTTGTTTTCGGCGCCATAAAAAAACTTTGCCAAATAACAAAAACAAAAAAGCTTAGCGCAGCAATAATTAAAACTTTTTTATCCATTTCTATGTATTTCCTCTCAACTTTTTATGTTCAAATTATGGAACCGGATCAACTCCGCCTTTTGAAAAGGGGTGACACTTTAACAACCTTTTTAAAGACAAAAAAGCTCCTTTTAAAAAACCATGCTTATTAAAGGCCTCAAAAGCATACCGACTACAGTTAGGCTCGTGCCGACAACCAGATCCAGGACCCGCTATTGTGTGTAAAAATGGAGATAAAATATTTTTATACCCTAAATAAAAAAACAAGATAAGCTTCTTATATATATTCACTTTTGATTTTTTATCTCTTTTCTCAAGTTTTTGCTAATGTTTTGTTCAATTAGTTCCTCTGATAGTTCATTCTCAAGTGATTTTGTAAGCTGCCTTGGAAGCCCAAAAAAAAAGTTTAGTTTTTTTGGTATTACAACGTTGTAGTCAAAACTTCCTAAATAATTATTCTGTTTTCGAAAGGCCTCGCGAATTATTCTTTTAATTTTATTTCTTTGTATAGACGTAACACGCGTTTTAATCGTTATGCCTAACCTAAATTGCTCCTGACCGTTTGGGATTCTAAAAATTTCACAAGACTGCAAACGAATGACTTCGCTTTTCCTAAAAAATTGTCTATATTGCCAAGAATAGTGAAGTCTTTTATCTGCTCCAAAAGAAAAGGTCAAAAAATCCTCTTTTAGATAATAAGCCATTATTTGGGAGAGTAAAAACCATTAAATAATAATTATTTACTCGACACCTCAGCGACTAAGCGTTTTCTGCCCTTAGCTCTTCTTCGGCTTAATACGTCACGGCCTCCTCTTTTTCTCATTCTAGAAAGAAAGCCGTGCTTACGTCGTCGTTTTGTTCTGCTTGGCTGATATGTTCTTTTCATTTTTTAAACCTCAAAAACCTTATATACCGCTAAGTTCAAGTATAAGAGCACAGCATAATTGTCAAGGCATTGTCAAGTACGTATCAACATGATAGTTGGGTGTACTTCGTGACAACTATACATGAAAATAAAGAACCATTGGGTTCTCGCAAAATAACGGCTTTTTCTACTGGCGGAACGATTCATATGAATAATACCTTTGAAATCGATAATAATCATATTTGGCAGTCAGTTTTCAGAATCCTTGAAGAAAGGGTGGAAGAAAAACAAGTTTCACACCAACAGTTCCAGGCTTGGTTAAAACCCCTAAGCCTTTTGAATATCCAAAACTCAGATAACGGCTTAATAATCAACATATTATCTCCAAATGATTTTACCACCACGTGGGTAAAAGATAATTATTATGAAGACATAGTTAATGCCTTTAAACAGATAACGGGCCAATTTTGTCAGATATCATTTAAAGTAGATTCTTCGTCAAATTCCGCCGCGGTGGGAATAAGCGTTCCTTCAGAAACCCTAATAAACAAAGAGACAAATATTACTTATTCTGATGACCTTTGCGTCGACAAAGGCTCACTTCTATTAGAAAATAGATATTCTTTTGAAACTTTTATCGTCGGGGCTTCAAACCAATTTGCCCATGCCTCTTCTTATGCAGTTGCAAAAAACCCGGGTAAACAATATAACCCTCTTTTTATATACAGCACACCAGGTCTTGGAAAAACGCATCTTTTATATGCAATTGGCAATCATGTTTTGCTAAATAACCCAAACATTAAAGTGGCTTATCTATCTGCTGAATACTTTGTGAATGAACTCATCAACTCAATACCACAAAACAAGATGTTTGATTTCCGAAAAAAATATAGGGAAAACTATGATGTTCTTCTAATAGACGATATTCATTTTTTTGCTGGAAAAGAAAAGACGCAAGAAGAATTTTTTCATACCTTCAACTCTCTTTATGCTTCTAAAAGGCAAATAGTGGTTACAAGCGACTCTCCGCCAAAAAAAATTGCTGGTTTAGAGGAAAGAATTAGAACTCGTTTTGAGAGTGGTCTCGTGGTTGACATTGCTCCTCCAGAAATCGAAACAAGAATCGCTATTTTAAGAACTAAGGCAGAGCATGATGATATATATTTGCCTGATGATGTTGCAAATTTTCTTGCCTCTTACATAAAAACTAACGTTAGAGAACTTGAAGGGGTACTCATCCGTCTTCAAGCACAATCCTCTTTAACGGGAGCAGAAATCTCTCTTGAGATGGCAAAGCGAGAACTTAAAGCAGTGTTGCCAAAAGAAGGTTCCCAATTCACTGTAGAAACTATTCAAAGTGCTGTTATAAAACACTTCAATATTAGAATTCAGGATCTAAAATCCTCTACGCGCTCTAGGTCCGTTGCTCTGCCACGTCAAATAGCAATGTATTTAATAAAAAAATATACCGGCATTACTCTAAAAGAAATAGGAAATTACTTTGGTGGCAAAGACCACACAACTATAATTCACGCCTGTAAAAAAATTGAGGAAAATATTGAAAAGAATCATAAGCTTCGCGAAGACATAGAGGCAATTCAAAATCTTCTTTAATTCCGACTTTTTTTGTTTTTTATTTTTGTGTGGATATCTTTTTTTTGTTTTTCCCTTCTGGGTTATCAACAACCTATCTACATGTTTTAATTAATTTTATCAAACAATATTAATGGGTTAAAAACTATTAAGTTATCCACATTAGATTTTATTAACATTGGATTTCTTGTTTTTATAAAAGCCCTTCTTTTGGTGAATATGTGGATATTTTTCAATACAGATCGTGGTTTTATTATTACTTAATATTTATTTTTAAATAAAGTTGTCTTCTTTGTTTATACCTTGTTGATAAGTTGTTTATCACCATTTTTCTTCCTCTTTTTTTGCTTTATACGTTTTTATTA